>NZ_JAKFFD010000095.1:0-64562 GCF_036675385.1 Pseudarthrobacter sp.
TCGTCCCGAATCGGTGTCAGGCGTGCTGAAGGGTTGCACATGCGGTCAAAGTTCAAACGTATCCTCGCCGTGATCGGCCTGACCGGGCTGCTCGCGGTTCCTGCCGGCGCGGCCTGGGCTGAAGACCCGGTGACCATCCCACCCGGAACCAACATTGTGGACAACGCCAAGGTTCTCGGCGGACGCAGTGGCGAGGTCCAGGAAGCCATCCAGAAGCTCCTGAAGGACCACAAGTACAACCTCTATGTGGTGACCGTGGACACGTTCACCAACCCAACCGTTCCAGCTGACTGGGCCGCGGCCGTTGCGACGAACAAGGGCATGGGCAGGTCCGACGCCGTCCTGGCGATAGCCAAGGATGACGGCAAATTCAGCTTCGTCCTGAACTCTGCCAGCCCCATCAAGTCCAAACAGGGCGCCATCAGCCAGAACGCCGTCACAGCCAACCTGGCTGGCGGCAAGAGGGACTTCGCCCAGGCTGCCATTGACACCGCTGGAGCCATCGGGGATGCGGCAGGCGGCGGCAGCGGCAATGTCCCCTCGGGTGATGGCGCCGGCGCAGCTGTCCTCGTTGGCACGGGCGTAGTTGCCGCCGGTGGAGCCGGCGCATATCTCTACTTCCGTAACAAACGGAAGAAGGCAGCCCAGGCGTCCAGCGCCAGCTACGGCCCCCAGGGCGCCGAGCTCGATCCGCTGGCCTCGCTCAGCATCGAGGAACTCCGGCGCAAGAGCGGCTCGTTGATCATCGAAGCCGATGATGCGATCAAGTCCAGCGAGCAGGAACTCGGGTTCGCGGAGGCCCAGTACGGCGATGCCGCGGTGGGGAACTTCACCAAGGCCCTGGCCGAGGCCAAGGCCCACATGTCGGAATCCTTCAAGCTCCAGCAGCAGCTTGACGACCACATCCCGGACACGGAAGAACAGCAGCGCAGCTGGCTCGGCGAGATCATCCGCCGGTCAGAGGCAGCGCTCGGCTCGCTCCAGGAGCAGAAGGCCGACTTCGACTCGCTCCGGGAGCTCGAGAAGAACGCCCCGCAGGCACTGGCAGCCATCAGTGCCGGAGCCCACGAAGCCGATGCCAAGATCGCCAGCGCCGAACAGTCACTGACGGCCTTGCGCGCCAAGTACGCGGACAGCGCGCTGGTGCAGGTCGCCGACAACATCACCCAGGCCAAGGAACGGCTGGCTTTTGTGCAGAACGCCACGGCTACCGCCCAGGAGAAGCTCACCGCAGGCGAGGGCAGCCTCGCCGCGGTCGCCGTGCGGGCGTCTGAAGAGAGCCTGCACCAGACCAACGTGCTGCTGGACGCCATCGCTAAGGTGTCCACCAGCCTGGACGAGGCCCGCAATGGGCTGGAGGCGGCCGTCGTTGAAACCTCCCAGGACCTCGCGCAGGCGAAGGCCATGATCCAGTCCGGCGAACACCCCGAACTGGCCGGCCCGGTAGCCGGTGTTGAAGCCGCTCTGGGCCAGGTCAAGGCCGAAATCCAGGGCGGAAAGATCGATCCCATCGCCACCCTGCAGCGCGTTGAAACAGCGCACCAGGCCCTGGACCAGTCCCTCACCGGCATCCGGAACCAGCAGGACCAGGCCCGCCGTGCCCAGGCGTCGCTGCAGCAGACCATCATGTCGGCGCAGGCGCAGATCAGTGCCACGTCGGACTACATCACCGCCCGCCGCGGCGGCGTAGGCACCGAGGCCCGCACGCGGCTCGCCGAGTCCCAGCGCAACCTCGACTACGCGCTGTCCATCTCCCGCAACGATCCGGTTACTGCCCTCACATACGCCCAGCAGGCCCACGCCCTCGCGGCCCAGGCAGCGCAGCTGGCCCAGGCAGACGTCGACAACTTTGGTGGCTACGCCAACCAGGGCTTCGGCGG
This sequence comes from Pseudarthrobacter sp., assembly GCF_036675385.1. Classification (NCBI taxonomy): domain Bacteria; kingdom Bacillati; phylum Actinomycetota; class Actinomycetes; order Micrococcales; family Micrococcaceae; genus Pseudarthrobacter; species Pseudarthrobacter sp. The sequence goes on from NZ_JAKFFD010000095.1 coordinate 1,881, forward strand.
CGGTGGCATGTTCGGCGGGCGCGGCGGAGGCGGTGGCGGCCTCGGTGGCGCCATCCTTGGCGGTATCCTCATCAACTCCATCCTCAACGGCGGCAGCGGCGGAGGCTGGGGCGGAGGCCACAGCGATGGTGGCGGCTGGGGCGGTGACTCCGGCGGAGGGGACTTCGGCGGAGGAGATTTCGGCGGCGGAGACTCGGGAAGTTTCTGATCCGACAAAGCTAGGCGCCAACAGGAACGAACCTGCCGGCGAAAGAAGCGCTACAACAACTGTTCACTGATCTCAGTGGCCACCATTGAGCAGGACGAAAGGTAACACCATGGTTAAGCAGTCCATTTTCGGCCGGATCGCACAGCTGGCAAAGGCAAACATCAACACCTTGCTGGACAACGCTGAGGATCCGCAGAAGATGCTGGACCAGATGGTCCGGGACTACACCAACAACATTGCGGAGGCTGAGTCCGCCGTAGCCCAGACCATCGGCAACCTGCGTATGCTCCAGGATGACTACCGCGAGGACATCAAGAACGCCCAGGACTGGGGCAACAAGGCCCTCGCCGCGTCACGCAAGGCTGACGAATACCGCAGCGCCGGCGACAGCGTTGACGCCGAGAAGTTCGACAACCTCGCGAAGGTAGCGTTGCAGCGCCAGATGTCCGCGGAAAGCGAAGCCAAGGGTGCTGAGCCGAGCATCGCCTCGCAGACCGAGGTAGTGGACAAGCTCAAGTCGGGCCTGGACCAGATGAAGGGCAAGCTCAACGAACTCACCAGCAAGCGCAACGAGCTGGTTGCGCGCTCCAAGACGGCCGCGGCACAGTCCCAGGTGCATGATGCCATTAAGAGCATCGACTTCATGGATCCCACGAGCGAAGTTGGCCGCTTCGAAGAGAAAATCCGCCGCGAAGAGGCCAAGGTCCGCGGACAGCAGGAGCTTGCCGCGTCGAGCCTGGACGCCCAGTTCAACCAGCTGGAAGACCTCGGCGAGCAGGTGGAAATCGAAGCACGCCTGGCAGCCCTGAAGTCCGGCGGGGCCAAGCCGGCCATCGGCGCTTCCGGCACCCGGTCCGAGTCCACAGTCGACGAAGCCGACTTCGACAAGCTGTAGCCAGCCGCGTCCGCCGCTGAGTGGGCCAACCGGGGCCGGGGTTCATCACGAACCCCGGCCCTTGGCATGTCCGGACAGAAACCTGCAAACGGCCGTGCGGCTGCTGTCGCCGGTGTGTAGCGTGGAAGCCATGGTCTCCCCCGTTGTATCCTCCATCGTCTGGCTCCGTGATGACCTTCGACTGGACGATAACCCCGCCCTGTCCCACGCCGTCGAACTCGGCCTGCCGCTGACAGTGGTCTACATTCTCGACGAGGAATCCCCGGGAATCCGTCCCCTGGGAGGCGCGGCCCGCTGGTGGCTGCACCACTCGCTGACTTCGTTGGCGGGGGCGCTTGCTGAGGCCGGTTCCGCACTCATCCTCAGGCGCGGACCTGCCAGCCGTGTGATCCGGGATCTGGCCGCGGAGACCGGCGCAAAGCACCTGCTGTGGAACCGCCGCTACGGCGGTCCCGAGCGGTCCCTGGACGCGGACATCAAGGCCTGGGCGGCGGAGAACGGCATCCAATCGGCCAGCTTCCAGGCCAACCTGCTGTTCGAGCCGTGGACCATCACCACCGGCAGCGGCGGCCCCTACAAGGTGTTCACGCCCTACTGGCGGGCCTGCACAGCGTCCGGCGAGCCCCGCCCGCCGCTGGACGCGCCGGCCCGCCTGCCCTCCCCCGCCGTCGCCGGCTCGATGAAGCAAGCCTGCAGCGACGCGCTGACGGAGTGGTCGCTGCTGCCCGTGTCCCCGGACTGGAGCGGCGGACTGGCTGAGACCTGGGAGCCCGGGGAAGCCGGAGCGCACAGCAGGCTTGAGGACTTCCTGGACGGGCCCGCACAGGACTACGGCACTGGGCGGGACATTCCCGGTGTGGAAGGCACTTCCAGGCTGTCCCCGCACCTCCGTTTTGGTGAAATCAGCCCGTTCCGGGTCTGGCACGAGCTCCGCCGCCACTTCCCCCGCGAGGCGACGCCCGACGTCGGGATCTTCCGGTCCGAGCTGGGCTGGCGGGAGTTCTGCTGGCAACTGCTGTACGCCAATCCCCAGCTGGCTACCCGAAACTACCGGCCCGACTTCGACCGTTTCGAATGGCAGCAGCCCACCGCCGTGGAACTGGAGGCGTGGGAACAGGGCCGGACCGGCTATCCGCTGGTGGATGCCGGGATGCGGCAGCTCTGGCAGACGGGCTGGATGCATAACCGGGTCCGGATGGCGGCGGCGTCATTCCTCGTCAAGAATCTCCTGGCCGACTGGCGTCTGGGCGAGGCGTGGTTCTGGGACACCCTGGTGGATGCCGATGCAGCCAGCAACCCCGCCAACTGGCAATGGGTTGCAGGCTCGGGCGCCGACGCGTCCCCGTACTTCCGGATCTTCAATCCCGTCACGCAGAGCAAGAAGTTCGACGCCGACGGCCGGTACCTTCGCGAGTTCATTCCGGAACTCGCCCACATGGACCGCAGAGCCATCCACGAACCGTGGAAGCAGCCCGGTATCCACGGCTACCCCGCGCCCGTGGTGGGACTCCCCGAGTCCAGGGAGCGTGCGCTGGCCACCTACCAGAGGCTTCGGGAGGACCGGCAAGGCCAGGACAACGTCACCGGCCCGGAAATTAGCGGCTGACTTTGCCCATCAGGGAGGCGATGGGGCGGAGGAAGAGGGGACGCGCCAGGAACCAGGCTGCCACCATGGCTGCCACCGAGGCGACGAAGACCCAGAAGCCGAACCAGCCGGCGTCGTCGCTGCCGCCGTACATGTGGTTCAGGTTCCGCAATGCACCGGTGGCGAGCACCAGGAAGACATGCACCGCGATGAACGCCACGAAATAGATCATGACCGGGAAGTGGATGGCACGCGCGAGCTCAATGGGGTAGGCCTTATTGAGAGCGGTGGCCTTCTTGGGCCAGGCGGAGGACGTCCGAATACCGGAGATGAAGGCAAGCGGTGCGGCGATGAAGACGGTGGCGAAATATGTCAGCAGCTGCAGCGCGTTGTAGTTGACCCAGCCGTTCTCGGTGGGCCAGTTCAACGAGGCGTACTGAAGCGCTGCGGAGAGGGCATTGGGGATAACGTCCCAGCTCGTGGGCACGATCCGCATCCATTGGCCGGTGGCGAACAGCAGGATGGCGAACACCAGGCCGTTGAGGACCCAGAGAGCGTCCAGCGTCAGGTGCAGCCAAAGCTCCAAGGTGATCTTGGTGGGCGCATTCCTGGTCTTGATCAGGCCCTTGTTGTTGCGCGTCCAGTGGCCGCTGGGCCGCGTGGTGGTCCGCACCTGCCAGCCGGTCCTGATGATGAGCAGCAGGAAGAAGCCGTTCAGGAAGTGCTGCCAGGCCAGCCACGCCGGGAATCCCACAGGCGCTCCGTCAGGCAGTTCCGAATGGCCCGGATAGTCAGCCAGGAACGAGGCCACCGCAGGAAGGCCGGTCATCCACCTGGCCAGCAGCACCACGAGCACCAGCACTACGAGCGCGGCAGGAACACCCCAGTAGAGTCTTGACCGCTTGCTCGTCGAGGAGCCGGGCTTCTTCGTGGGTGTGGACATCGAACAACATTCCTCTCGAGAATGACTGACCAGGTGCTCAAATGGCTTTGCGAACGAGAATACTAGGAACAAGGTGTAATCGGGCAAAAGAAGACCCCGGCCGGCGTTATGCCGGTCGGGGTCTTCTACATGGTTGCGGGGACAGGATTTGAACCTGTGACCTCTGGGTTATGAGCCCAGCGAGCTACCGAACTGCTCCACCCCGCGTCGCAAGATCAACACTACCGTACTTTGGAGTAGGTAAAAACCAATCGTGATTGAGGGTCCCCACGACGCCGAGGTTGCCTGCCTGGGGCGGGTCCGCTTAAACCAAAAAGTCCGGATTCTGTTTCCAGAATCCGGACTTTTCGCCAGTTGCGGGGACAGGATTTGAACCTGTGACCTCTGGGTTATGAGCCCAGCGAGCTACCGAACTGCTCCACCCCGCGTCGCAAGATCAACACTACCGTCCGGTGAACGGGAGGCCAAATCCTGGTGGCGTGATGTGCGTCTCGCTGGGTCAAACCCCTTAGTTGCTGGCCGCCGGCGAGGGCGTCGCCGTCGGCGTAGCTTCCGGCGACGGTGTCGCCCCGGGCGATGGCGTGGCTTCAGGGGCTGGCGCCGGGATCTTGCCCTCGGCGTCAATCGCCTTCTGCAGAGCCGCCGCGAGTTTCTTCTGCTCTTCCCCATAGGCTGCAAAGTCGCCAGCTGCCAAGGCTGCCTGGCCGGCCTTGATGGCGGCGTTCGCCTCATCCAGCGCCGCCTTCAGGTCAGCCTGGGCACCTGCGCTTACGGGCGGCGTAGTCCCCGGAGCGGGAGGCGTCTGGCCGGTGTTGTCGGAGTCACCCGCGGCAGCGCCTGAGTCGCCGCCGAAGAGTTGCTTCAGGGCCCCGTCGAGGGTCGGCGCAAAGCCGACCTTGTCACCGAAGGCCACCAGCACACGCTGCAGGGTGGGGTAGGACGTCTCGCCGGTCGACTTGAGGTAAACCGGCTGGACGTACAGGATGCCGCCGCCCACAGGCAGAGTAAGCAGGTTACCGTTGAGCACCTCTGAAGCACCCTGCCTCAGAAGGTTCAAAGCCTGCGACACCGTGGGATCGGAGTTGAACTTGTTCTGGGCCTGGCCTGGCCCGGGAACCTGTGTTTCCGGCGGAATCTGCAGGAGCCTCAACTTGCCGTAGCTGTCCGCCTTGACGCCCTTCTCGTTTCCGGCGTCAGAGTCGGCCGCCAGGAATCCGTAGAGCACGTTCCGGGCAGTGCCGTTGACGATCTGCGGGATGAAGGACGAGGTGAGCTGGAAGGCCGGCTTGTCCTGGTCAGGCATCTGCAGTGACATGTAGAACGGCGGCTGCTTGACTTCCGTATCCACCGTGGGATCGTTCGGCACGCTCCATACTTCGTCGCTCTTGTAGAAGCTCACTGGTTCCGTGACGTGGTAGCGGCCCAGGAGCTCGCGCTGCACCTTGAACAGGTCTTCCGGGTAACGGACGTGGCTCATGACATCGCCGGACATCTCGGAGTACGGCTTCACGGATGTGGGGAAAACCTTCTGCCAGGCCTTCAGCACGGGGTCCTGGTCGTCCCACGCATAGAGGGTCACCGAGCCGTCATACGCGTCGACCGTGGCTTTGACGGAGTTCCTGATGTAGTTCACCGAGCTGTTCGGCAGGGCAACTGTCCGGCCTGACGTGGTCTGGGAGTCCGCGGTGGCAGCCGAGAGCTGCTCCTGCTGCGAGTACGGGTAGTACTGGCTGGTGGTGTAACCGTCCACGATCCATTTGACGCGGCCGTCAACAACGGCCGGGTAGGCGTTGCCGTCAACGGTCAGGTACGGGGCAACCTTTTCCACGCGGTCACGCGGGCTGCGGTCGTAAAGGATCTGCGACTCTGCGTTGACGCCGTCGGAGAGCAGGAGGTCCGAGGACTGGAACTTGATGGAGTAAAGGACCTTGTTGAAGAAGCTGCCCACGTTGGGCCCGCCGTTGCCGGTGAAGGTGTACTGGGTTTCCCCGTCCCCTTCCTTGCCGGAAGGCCTGTCCTGTTCGCGGTGCGGTGATCCCGCAGGCGCCCCGACAATGGAGTACTCCGGGGAGTCTTCGCCGAAGTAGATCCGTGGCTCGTAGGTGGAGTCATCGCCAAGGACACCGGTGGACGGGATGCCCGACTGGAGGAACTCCGGTTTGCCGTCGACGGTGAATTTGTTTCCCTTGGCCGCCACCACGCCGTAGCCGTGGGTGTACACGACGTGCTGGTTGAGCCAACCTTGCTGGTTGGTGGCAACGTTCGTCGGGTTCAGCTCGCGCACGGCGATGACGGTGTCCTGGATCTTGCCGTCCACCTCGTAGCGGTCGACATTCAGTGCATCCGGGAACTGGTAGTACGGGCGGTACTGCTCCAGCTGGGAGAACGCGTCGGAGATCAGGTTGGGGTCCAGGAGCCTGATGTTGGCGGTGGTCTGCGCGTCCGGAGCCAACGCCCCAGTGCTGGCAGTGTTCGTCGCGTCATAGCGGTCCACCTGAATCTGGTCCAGGCCATAGGCTGCCCGGGTCATCTCGATGTTGCGCTGGATGAACTCCTTCTCCAACGTCTGCTCGGAAGGCCGGACCTGGAACTGCTGGATGACCCACGGGTAAACGCCGCCGGCCAGGATTGAGGTGATGATCAGCATGGCCGTGCCGATGACCGGCAGACGCCAACGGCCGATAACTGCCGCGACGATAAAGAGTATGGCTACTAGCCCCGCCGCCACGGCGAGGATCGCCTTGGTGGGGATCACGGCGTTCACGTCCGTATACAGAGCACCGGCCCAGCGCCCGCCGTTGCCCTGAAGGGCGGCGTAGCGGTCCAGCCAGAAGTTTGCACCGAGCAGGATCAGGAAGGCTGCGCCGGTTACCGCGAGGTGGATCTGTGCCGCGCGGCTGGTGAACACGCCGCGCTCCATCAGCCGGATGCTGCCGTAGAGGTAGTGAGTGAGGATTCCGGCGATGCCGGCCACCACAACCACGCTGATCAGGAAGCCAGTGACGAATCCCAGGAACGGAAGAGTCATGAGGTAGAAGCTGATGTCCAGGCCGAACTCAGGATCGCTCTGGCCGAACGGTTCCTGGTTGAAGAACAACAACACTTTCTGCCATTGGCTGGCCGCGGCGCTGCCCGCGAACAGCCCGAACAGGATGGGCAGGCCCACCATTACGACGCGGCGCACCGGTTCAAGCTGGGCCTGGTAGCGGTTCAGGTTGTCGCGCATCTCCGAGTCCGGCGCGTACACGGGCCGCGCGTGGTAGGCAACCCGGATGGCAAAAAAGACCGCCAGGAACATAAGTGCGAAGCCGGCGAAGAAGATCCCGATCCGCGAGAGGTTTTCTGTCACAAACACTTCGAAGTAGCCGAGCTGCCGGTACCAGAGGACGTCAGTCCACACGTTGGCGAAGAAGATGAAGCCCACCACTGCGATGGCAACAACAATCAGCGTGGGCGTTAGGGCCCCGCGTCGCGAGGGGGGTCTTCCGGGCGGGATGGGGCTGGTAGGACGGGACAAACTCGGTACCTCATAGCTGGTCGTCAGGTTTACATGAGAAGCGTGCGTGCGGTTGACGTCCGGCACCGGTCAAGCGTGTGGCAACGTCCGTCATATCTGCCACGAGTGGCGGTAAAGCTTAGTTCCTGGCCTCAGTCTAGTTGTTGGCGCAGACCGGCAAAGCGCCCGTGTCCTGCCCGGATCCGGCGAGTTCGACGGCGTGACGCGCGTCTGCGATGTTCTCCACTTTGAGCACCTGCAGTCCGTCCGGCATATGGCCCACAACTTCGTTGCAGTTTTCTGCCGGGGCGAGGAATATGGTGGCTCCCCCGGCACGCGCGCCCAGCATCTTCTGCCGGATGCCCCCGATGGGGCCAACGGCGCCGTCGGGGGTGATGGTCCCCGTTCCGGCGACATGTTTGCCGCCGGTCAAGTCCCCCGGTGTCACCGTGTCGATAATGCCCAGCGAAAACATCAGCCCGGCACTGGGTCCGCCAACCTTGTCCAGTGAAATCTTCACGTCGAACGGAAACGTGAACAGGTACTTGAGCATGACTCCGAGAATGTAGCGGCCCGCACCGTTGTTCATGGGGGTGATGGTCTGTGTGACGGATTCCCCTGCGCGCTGCACCACCAGGGTGGCCGGCGCTCCCTGGCCGGCGGCCAGTTCCTCCTGAACCACGGCGAGCGATGTGATGGGTTTGCCGTTGATCGATTCGAAGATGTCGCCGTTTTCAACCTTTCCGGCGGACGGCGAACCATCGGGGAGCCCCGCGGCCTGGAGCTGCTGGCCGAAGGGAATGTCGAGCTCCTTGAGTGCTGACGCCACCGCATTCTCCTGCGACGACGTCATGGCCACGGAGCTCTGCTCGTCAGCCTCCTCCTTTGTGGTGCCGCTGGGGTAAAGCATCTCCACCGGATGAACGGACTTGGAGCCGTCCAGCCAGGCGGTGAAGGCACCCAGGACGCTCACCGGGCCGTTGGGGCCGCCGTCGACATAAACTGTGGTCAGGTCCAGATTTCCCTTGGCGGGATAGGTTTCGTGGCCTGTCACGCTGATGACAGGGCTGCCCTGGCTCTGCCCGAGGGTGTTGAAGGTTGGTCCGGGCGATTCCACAACATACGGCACCGGTACGGTGACGGCCGCGATCCCCAGTCCCAGCGCCAGGACGCCGGAAAGCATCATCACGGACACCCGCCGGTCCCCGGGCGGGGAGCTGTGGGGGGCATTCTGCCCTGTTGGCGGGGGGCCGGCTACATCCGTTCCGGGCGCTGCGGCACCCGCTGTGGTGCCGGCGTCGAGCTCTGGAGCGTGGTCCTCATGCGGATGATCGCCGCGGGTTGTAGTCACTGAATCAACACTACGCGGTGCCGCCCCCGGCCAGCTCTTTGCCTACAGCGAACGTGACGCCTGTCCGGCAGACAGCCGCCCCTGCCCGGGGTACCGTGAAGTGAACAGTCACACCGACGATCGGCGGGATCATGACCTCCAACCCACTCAATCCGTCCAACGGCGACGATACGCCGAAGGATCCGTTGACCGAGATGCTGCAGAACCTGATGGGCGGCAAGGGCATGGAGAACTTCGACCCCGCCGAACTCGCAAAGGCAGCCGGCCTGCCGGACGACCCCAATCTCCTGGCCCAGATGTTCTCCCAGGTCCAGGCCATGATGAGCGCCCCTTCCGAAGGGCCCGTCAACTGGCAGCTCGCGCACGAGAACGCCCGCCGGGTTGCCGCCAGCAGCGCCGACCCGTCCGTCACGTCCCTGCAGACCCGGGAAGTCGACGAGGCCCTGCGGCTGGCCGAACTGTGGCTTGATCCCGTGACCGACATTCCTGCCACCGGCCTGATCGGCCGTGCGTGGTCGCGTGCCGAGTGGGTGGAAGCCACCCTTGGAACATGGAAGCGGCTGACCGAGCCCGTAGCCAACAGCATCGCCAACGCGCTCTCCAGCGCCATGACCGAACAGATGCCCGAAGAGATGAAGTCCATGATGGGCGGGGCCTCTTCCATGCTGCAGAACATGGGCGGCGCGATCTTTGGGATGCAGCTGGGGCAGGCGATCGGTGCCCTGTCCGCCGAGGTTGTCAGCTCCACGGACATCGGTGTTCCCCTGGCTGACCTGGAAATGGCGCTCCTGCCGGCCAACGTGTCCAAGTTCGGCGAGGGCCTGGGCCTGCCGGAGAACGACATCCGGCTGTTCCTGGCTGTCCGCGAGGCAGCCCATGCGCGGTTGTTTGTCCAGGTACCCTGGCTGCGCGGCCACCTGCTCGGCGCCATCGAGGCCTACGCCCGCGGCATCCATATCGACACTTCCAGGATTGAAGAGCTGGCCCGCGACCTGGACCCCAGCAACCCTGAAGGCATCCAGGAAGCGCTGTCCCAGGGTGTCTTTATGCCGCAGCGGACCCCTGCCCAGGAGCAGGCGCTTGAAAAACTTGAGACGGCCCTGGCCCTCGTTGAAGGCTGGGTGGACGAGCTCACCGCTTCGGCCACAGAGAAACTGCTGCCCTCCGCCGGTGCGCTCCGGGAAACAGTCCGGCGACGCCGTGCCACCGGCGGTCCGGCGGAACACGCTTTCTCTTCCCTGGTGGGACTCGAACTGCGCCCCCGCCGCCTGCGCGAGGCGGCCACGCTGTGGGCCACGCTGAAGGACGAACGGGGCATTGCCGGACGCGATGCCATCTGGCAGCACCCGGACCTCCTCCCCACCGCCGAGGACCTCGATGACCCGCAGGGGTTCAGTGGCCGCCGCCAGCTGGCCGAGGCCAGCGACAGCGAAGTGGACGACGCCCTGCAGAGGCTGCTCAGCGGCGGCTTCGACAACGCGCCGCAGGATGATTCCGAAGGCGGTGAAGACGGCGACCAGCCCACCGGCGACGGTGAGCAGCCCAAGGGCTAGGGTGTGTTGCGGCGCAATGTCGTGGAATGCAGCTTCAGCCTAACTTTCCTGGTCGCTGGCAGACATATCGCCGACCCCAGGGGTGCCATCGGCGAGCGCGTAGCGCTGCAGCACTGCTCCCTTCGGTGAGGCGACGACCGGCTCGATGAGTCTGAGGTTCGTCGGAACCACCCCGCCGGCGAAAACCTTCTTTCCACCGCCGAGGAGGATCGGATACACCCAGAGCGTGAGCCGGTCAAAGAGCCGCTCGGCGAACAGGGTCTGCACGAAGTCGAGACTGCCAATGACGTGGATGTTCGCGTGCCGGTCGCGCAGTTCGCGCACGGCAGCGACGACATCAGGACCCAGGAGTGTTGAGTCGGCCCACTCGAGGGCCGGCGACTGGCGCGAGGCCACGTATTTCGGGAGGCGGTTGAACAGCCGCGCAATTCCCCCGTCCGCGTGCGGCCAGTACGCGGCGAAGATGTCGTAGGTCCGTCGCCCAAGCAGCAGCGCGTCCATCCCCACCATCCCGGAGTCGACCTGCTCGCCGACGACTTCATCTAGGAGGGGCGCCTGCCAGCCGCCAAACGCGAAGCCGCCGTCAGCATCCTCGTCCGGCCCGCCGGGCGCCTGCGCGACGCCGTCGAGGGTGGTGAACAGGTCGATATGGATGAGTCCCATGCCATGCTCTTTCCGTGTTGCCCGTCGTCGCCCCGGCGACGGGATCACTTCGAGGCTGACACATGATCCCCCTGCGAAGCAACCATTTCCCCGGCTCGACCCGAGCATCAGGCGACGGTTAGGAGAGACTCTCTAGTCGGCGTCACCCGGGTCTGAATCATTGCTGCCCGCGGTCAGGCCCCGGGAGGTGGCGAACGAGACGCCTTCCAGGAACGCCTTGGCCCGCATCGTCTCGGGGTAAGCCTCCAACAGCTTCCAGAACGCGGCATTGTGCCCGGCCACCAGCAGGTGCGCGAGCTCATGCAGCAGGACATAGTCGATGACCCACGGCGGCATGGGCCGGAGCTTGTCGGAGAGCCGGATGGATCCTTCCGACGGTGTTGCGGAGCCCCAGCGCGAGTTCTGGTTGCTGACCCAGCGGACCGACGTCGGGACTGCCCTGCCGCCGAAGTACCGGGCCGAAAGGGCTGCGGCGTGGACGGCCAGGGCAGTATCAGTAGCCGGCTGTTTGCTTCCTTTGCGGGAGCGCCGCTCCCCCTGGCGGTGCAGCTTCTCCAGCATGCGGTGCACCCATTCAGACTCCTGCGCGGCGGTGAACCGGGCCGGAATGGCCACCACTGCCGTCCCGTTCTCCCAGAAGGCAGCCACGGTCCTGGTCCGGCGGGCCGACCGCCGCACCTCAACCGGTGATCCGTCCGCTGTGGTGACGGGGAGGGTGTCCTGTCCTGCCGGCCGGCGGGTCACAGGGTGGTGCTTTCGACGAGCACCCGCAGCACGTCTTCGCCGTAGCGTTCCAGTTTGGACGGACCGACGCCGGCCAGTGCCGCCAGTTCCTCCAGCGTGGACGGTTTGGCCTCTGCGATGGCCGTCAGCGTGGCATCCGTGAAGACGACAAATGCCGGCACTTCGGCGGCCAGTGCAATTTCCTTCCGCCATTGCCGAAGGGCATCGAAGGTCTGTTCTTCGTAGCTGGGAGGACAGCCGTTGCAGCGGCCCACCTTGCGTTCGGCGCCGCTGGCCAGCATGCTCCCGCAGACCCTGCAGGTGGCGGGGGCCGTCGATTTCCGGCGGGGCGCCGGCCCTTTACCGCGGGCGCTGGAACTGGCCACCGAGTTGGGCCGGAGCCCGTCGAGGAAGCGTGAGGGTTTGCGGTTGGCCCGGCCGCCCGGTGTCCGTGCCGTGGACCAGGACAGGGACAGGTGCTCGCGGGCGCGGGTGATGCCCACGTAGAGCAGGCGGCGCTCCTCATCCACGGATTCGGGTGTGTCCGCGAAGGAGATGGGCATCAGGCCTTCGCAGAGGCCCACCAGGAACACGGCGTCCCATTCGAGGCCCTTCGCGGCGTGCAGCGATGCAAGCGTCACGCCCTGGACAGTGGGAGCGTGCTGCGCCAGCGACCGTTCCTGGAGTTCATTAACAAAGTCACTGAGACTGAACTGCTCGCCGCGGACGTGGACCAGCTCGTCCGCGAGCGCCACCAGCGCTGCCAGGGACTCCCAGCGTTCGCGCAGCGCGCCGCCGTTGTGGGGCGGGGCGTCCGTGTAGCCGAGCGAGGCCACGATATCGCGGACCAACTGGCCGAGCGGTTCCGGCGTCGCCGTTTCAGCGACGGCCCTGGTTGCCGCGCGCAGCTGAAGGATGGCGTCGCGCACTTCCTTGCGGGCAAAGAACCGCTCACCACCGCGCAGCTGGTAACTGATGCCGGCCGCCGCGAGCGCCTGTTCGTAGGCCTGGGACTGCCCGTTGGTGCGGAAAAGGACAGCCACCTGGCTTGCGGGAGTGCCGGCGTCGAGCAGCTCCTGGATCTTGATGGCGACAGTGGCGGCTTCGGCTTCATCGTCGGAGCACTCGGTGAACTGTGGGACAGGCCCCGCCGGCCGCTGCGCCACCAGCTGCAGCGGAGCCGCCCAGGCAGCATCGGCCACCGGTCCGCCGCCACGCCGTGCGGCCAGGAGATCGTTGGCCAGCTTGACCACCTGCGGCGTGGAACGGTAATCCCGGATCAGTTTCACCACATTGGCCTCAGGGTACTGGGCCTTGAATCCCAGCAGGTGTTTGGGCGAAGCGCCGGTAAACGAGTAGATCGTCTGGCTCGCATCGCCCACAACGCACAGCTCGTCCCGCCCGCCCAGCCACAGCTCCAGGAGGCGCTGCTGCAGCGGCGAAACGTCCTGGTACTCGTCCACCACAAAATGCCGGTACTGCTCACGAACGGTGGCCGCGACTTTCTGGTCTTCCTGCAGGATCCCCACCGTGATCAGGAGTACGTCCTCAAAATCAATGACGTTGCGGTCCGTCTTGACATCCTCATAGGACTGGAAGACCCGGGCGACGGCGGTGAGGTCGAACCCGCCGGGCGTTCCCCTGCCCTGTGCGTTCTCCAGGTAGTTGGCCGGGGTCAGCATGGAGACCTTGGCCCACTCAATTTCGGAGGCGAGGTCCCGGATGGACGCGCGGTCAGTGCTGAGCCGCAGGCGGCGGGACGCTTCGGCGATCATCTGGGCCTTGTGGTCCAGCAGGTTGGGCAGCGTGCCGCCGACCGCCTGCGGCCAGAAAAACTGCAGCTGCCGCAAGGCGGCGGCGTGGAAGGTGCGCGCCTGGACATTGCCCACGCCGAGATCCCGCAGCCTGCTGCGCATTTCCGCGGCGGCCCGCGCCGTGAACGTCACGGCGAGGAGCCGCTGGGGACTGTACACCCCTGAGTGCACGCCATAGGCAATCCGGTGCGTAATGGCCCTGGTCTTGCCGGTGCCGGCACCGGCAAGGACGCACAGCGGCCCGTTCAGCGTGCTGGCGACCTCGCGCTGTTCAGCGTCAAGTCCCCCAAGGATTCGTTCCTCAAGGGACTCTGCACTGTCAAAATTCTCTGTGGTCACTTCTGCTGCTCTGTTGTCGCGACTGCCACGTGCTGGCGTCTGGCCAATGGTGATGCCTGTTCCGGGTGTCAGGTGTCCGTGCGGTCCATGATCCGGCCGCCATACCAGTGCTCAATCAGCGAGCGTGCAATGGACAGCCGGCTGGAGATGGTGATTTCGCCGGTGAGCACGGCGTCCTGGAGTTCCTCCCGGCTGAACCAGCGCGCACGGGTTACCTCCACGCCGTCGGGCTTTGCCACGGCGTCTTCGGTGATGGCGGTAAATCCAAGCATAAGGGAGGCCGGGAACGGCCATGACTGCGAGCCCAAGTACTGGCAGCCCGTGACCCGGACGCCCACTTCCTCGTGGATTTCCCTGACGACAGCTTGTTCCAGGGATTCGCCTGGTTCAACGAATCCGGCCAGCGTGGAGTAATTCTTCGCGTCAACCGGCCCGCCGCCACCGAGCAGCAGCCGTCCGTCCGGCCCCACCACCGTGACGATGATGGCCGGATCCGTCCGGGGGTAGTGTTCCGAGCTGTCCTGGGGGCAGCGGCGGACCCAGCCGCCGGCCTCCACGGCAGTGCGGGCCCCGCACCGGGGGCAATGCGTATGGCCGGCGTGCCAGTTGGCGATGGCGCTGGCTTCAACGAACAACGCCGTATCAGTGGGGTTCAGGACGGCGGCGATGTCGCGGAAGCCGGACCACTGCGCGCCGGCCGGGATTCCGGCAGTGCCGGGCTCGGCAGGTTCAGGAAGGACAACAAGGACCACTTCGGTGCCGGCGGCAAGATCCGAGCTGTCCAGCGCGGCGCCAAGATAGATGACCTGTTCCGGGGCTGAGCCACGGTCCCGCAGGTCAGCCAGCAACTGGGCCGCTGCGGGCAGTAGAAGCTGGTTGCCCCGCACCAGGGCCTGCCGCCCGGCAAGGACCACCGCCCGGGTGTGTTCGCTGTCCACCAATTCCTCAACCATGCCTGGCCGGACACGGTCTGCGGAGCCGCGGTCCACGGCGGCCGGGAGAACCGGCAGTACGGTATCGAACAGGTGGTTGGCCGGCAGCTGGGCTGCCTGCGGCTGGTAGGCCGGTATAGCGGACTCCGCATGACTCATGTGTCCACCGTACTGACTCGGACTGACAATTTACATTCGGCGGGGACATTCGGCGGGACAGGTGGCGTGGACGTCCGGACCGGGCGCGGAAGCCGACTTTTGCAGCATATCTGGAGACTCGCCGCCGCACATCGTTGTCTTGGACGCCACTCAATCTACCGTGGAACGGTGAGAAGAAAACCGATCGAACTGGCAGCCGTAGCAACCGCGGCAGTCCCCGGGCTGACCCCAACCGCCGTTAGCTCCGCTGCGGACGATCCCGCGGATTTTGACTCCGCGCTGCTGCTGGATTCCGAAGACAAACAGTGGCGGGTCAGGTCCCCGCGGCATGCGGAAGCAAGTGCCAGGCTCGAGACGGAGTTCCTCGTCCTCCGGGCATTCGTACCGGCCATCCGCGCCGAGCTGCCCTTCCTGATGCCCACTGTGGCCGGCAGCGTCCGGCTTGGTAACCTCAGCACCTTTGTGTACTCCCATCTGGCCGGGAGCACGCAGAGTGTGGAAGAACTCACCGCAGGTCCGGCCGCGCTCGCCCGGGAAATCGGGACGGCGCTGGCGGCCATCCATGATCTTCCGCACTCCCTGGTCAGCAATGCCGACCTGCCCAGCTACACGCCCAACGAATTCCGCCAGCGCCGGCTCAACGAGCTCGACCAGGCGGCCACAACCGGAAAAATCCCGGCGTCGCTGTTGCTCCGCTGGGAACATGCCCTTGAAGACGTCTCACTGTGGCGGTTCAACCCTTGCGTTGTCCACGGGGACCTCCATGAGGACAACCTGCTCGTGGAAAGCAGCCGCGTCACGGCCGTTACGGGCTGGACGGACCTGCGGATCGGGGATCCCGCCGACGACTTCGCCTGGCTGGTTGCCTCGAACGAACAGGATTTCGTGGACGCAGTTCTTGCCAGCTACACCGGCTGCCGCCGCGACTCCCCGGACCAGCACCTGCTCCGGCGAGCTGCCCTGTCTGCCGAGTTCGCGTTGGCGCAATACCTGGTCAAGGGCATCGCTGCCGGCGACGCGGGTATGGTTGCCGAAGCCGAAGGCATGCTGGAAACCCTCGCGGCCGACGTCGAAGAGCACGGCGGCCAGGCCATCAGCGTCGAGCCGCTGCCAGCCCCGGCTGCCCCGGCCGACGACGCCGCCCAGTCCCCGGCAGCCCAGTCCCACGCGGCGGGTGTGGCCGCTGCTCCGGCGGTGACCGTCGTCCCCGTGCCCGTCCCGTCGGTGGAGCCTGTTCCGGTGGTGCCCGCAGTGGAAGTCAGCCCTATCCCGGCTGAGCACCTCCCGGCCGACGAAGCACCGGCGGACGACGACTCTGCAGACGAGTCACCGGCGGACAAGCCGTCAGTGCGCCCGTCCGCCGAGGACACGTCCACCGCGGCCATCAGCATCCTCGACGTCAGGAAGCACTGACACCCGGAAACGCTTCCTGAGGTCAGCCTGCGCTGACCTCAGGAAGCACTGACATCGAGGGCGGCGGCCACAATCTGTTCGAGCTCCTCAGCGGAGCCCAGATCGTGCGGACGCACGACTTGGTTGTCCGCAACGTAGAAGAAGGCGGCCCTGACGTCCTCCACTGCCACGCCCTTGAGCCGGGCCCAAGCCAGCCGGTACGCGGCCAGCTGCACCGATTTGGCCCGCAACTGCACGGCAGACGGCCGACGGCCGGTTTTCCAGTCCACGAGGTCCCAACTCCCGTCCGCGTCCTGGAAGACGGCGTCGATGCGGCCGCGGACCACCACGTCGCCCACCCGCGTTTCCACCGGAACTTCGACAAAAGCCGGTGACCTGTCGGCCCATTCCGAGGCTTTGAAGGTGGCCACCATGGTGTCGAGGTCGTAGGCGGCGTCAATGTGGTCATCGGAGCCGGGGGCCTCGCCAAGGTCGAGCATCCCGGCTGCGCCGAAGTACTCTTCAACCCAGGCGTGGAATGCCGTCCCCTTTCGCGCCGACATGCCGGGCTCACGCGGAACAGGCCTTCGCAGCCGGCCCACAACTCCCGCCGGGTCCTCGCCAAGATCCACCAGCGTGGACGCCGAGATGTGGCCGGGCAAATGAACGTCCTGCCCGGAGGCGCGCCTGGACCGCCGTTCCAGCAGCAACGCAGCTTCCCTGGCCCAGCCCGCCGCAGGGCCCCGAAGCCTTGGCCCGGACTCATTGGCGGATGCAGGCTCAAGGACCGTCACAGAGTCCTCGGGATCCAAGGGCTCCAACGCGGCCCGGACGCGTGCCGCGGCGCCCTCCATGGCCAGCCGCCTGCCGGGAACAACCCGCAGGCGCTCCCCGGTCCGCGCATCCACGGGACCTTCGAGGGGGTCATAGGGCCATCCGGCCACCTCCGTTTCGGTAGTCAACGGGCTCTTTTCAGGCAGGGAGGCTTCGTCCACTGACGCCGGGTGCACTATGGCGGGACAGATTTTCGCGGCGTCCACCGGGGCCGTGTTGGGGCCGGAGCCGACAAGCTGTTCCAGTTCAGCGAGGAAAGGTGACATCTCGGCACGGCCTGCCCTGGAGCCCACCCATGCCGCGCTCGAGACCCAGAGGACGTGCTTTGCCCTGGTGTAGGCCACATATGCCAGGCGGCGTTCCTCGCCCTCACCATGGACCTGGACGGCTGATTTGAAGTCCTTCTCGGCGTCCAGCCAGCCCCTCTGGTCCGGCTGGTCGGTATCCCATTGGGGCAGGTCCGAACGATCGCCCCGCAGCGGCCACGGCAGGGCCGCCGCGCCGCTGCTCCAGCGCGAGTCCTTGTTGCTGGGGAAGGCGCCGGCGTTGAGGCCCGGCACAAAGACGACGTCCCATTCCAGGCCCTTTGACGCATGGACGGTCAGCAGTTGCACAGCCTCGCGGTTGATATCCGACGGCGGAGCTTCGAGGCCATTTTCCTCGGCAGCGGCAGCTTCCAGCCAGGCAAGGAAGGCGAGGATGTCCACCCGGTGCGAGGTCCGCAGGAAGCCGGCCGCCGCGTCCTGGAATGCGTCCAGGTTTCGGCGGGCCTGGTGGATGCTGGTCCCCGGGCGTGCTGCCACTTCGATGTCGAGCAACATGGCGCGTTCCACTTCGCCGAGCAGAGTGGTGAGGTCGTCCCCGAGGTAGCCGCGCAGCTGCCTGAGCTCCGCCGAAAGCCTGCCGAGGCGGTCGCGGGCCACTTCGGTCAGCGACCGACCGTGGGAAGAGGTCCAGTCGTCGCGTGGCAGCCAGTCCAGCGCTTCAACGAGGCTGGCACCGTCCGTCAGGTCGCTTTCGATGACGGCCTCGTCGGACGCGTCAGCGGGCCCGTCCTCCGGCGTGGCCGCGCCTGCGGGGCGGCCACGACGGCGTGCGAGGTGGCTGGACCAGTCGCGGAAGGCCATCAGGTCTGCCGGCCCGATCCGCCAGCGTGCACCGGCCAGGAGGCGCATCAGGGAGTCCGAGCGTCCGGGATCGGCAAGCACCCGGAGCGTGGCCACCAGATCAACGATTTCGGGAGTGTCGAGCAGTCCGCCGAGCCCCACGATTTCGTAGGCTATCCCCCGCGCCTCGAACTCCCGCCGGATGGTTTCCATCTGGGCGCGCCGCCGGCACAGGACAGCCAGTGCCGGCGGCACCGGTGTGCCGTCGGCCTCACGTTCAAAGTCCGTGACCCGGTACTTTATGACGTCCCCGGCAAGGGCGGCGGCTTCGTCGAGGTCTGTGCCGAAGCGGCCCAGTACCACCCGTCCCTCCACCGCGAAGGGACTGGGCTGTAGCGGCGGCACATTCGCCGCCGCCGTAGCCGTGCCCACCGGGATAGTGACTTCCGCGGCGGTGCCCGCTTCGGTGATGCTTTCCGCGGCCGCGCCCACAGCGGCGCTGCCGGCAGGGGCCTTCTGTGCCTCGGCGCGCCCTAAGGCCTCTGACATGATGTTGGCGGCGGACAGGATGGCCCGGCCGTTGCGCCACGCCGTTGTGAGGTACGACGTAGGGGCCAGCGTGAAGCGTCCCGGCCCGTCGTCCCCGTCCACGCGGACAGGGAATTCACGGACAAAGTGGAAGAGCTGACCTGCCGAAGCACCCCGGAAGCCGTATATCGACTGGTTGGGGTCCCCCACGGCGGTGACCGCGTGGCCCCCGCCGAAAAGCCGCGAAAACAGGACCAGCTGGGCATACGACGTGTCCTGGAACTCGTCGAGGAGCACCACTTTGTAGCGCTGGCGTTCCATGTCCGCAGCAAGGGGGATTTCCGTGGCCACACGGGCCGCGAGTGCCACCAGGTCGCCGAAGTCCAATGCCCCGCGGGACTTCTTGGCGGCGGCGTAGCGGCCCACCATGTCAGCCACGCTTGCCCTGGTGCGCAGCATCGCGGCCAGTTCACCGGCTGCCTGGGGTGCGTTCTTGTTCGCCCCGGCCACGTAGGGACGTTCTTCAAACTCAGCGAGTCGCGCCAGAAGCCAGGCCTCGACGTCGGCCGGTTCCTGCAGGTGCTCTGCGCACTCCCCCGCGAGCTGGATGACTGCCTTGACCAGTGTGGACTTGGCTGCCTTGAAGTGGCTGTACTCGCCGTCGAACGCTTCCACTACTTCGCTGGCGAGCTGCCAGGCTTGGGCTCCGCCGAGCAGCACAACGTCGCGTTCCACGCCCAGCCTCAGCCCGTAGTCGGAAACGATGCCGCTGGCAAATGAGTGGTAGGTGGACACCTTGGGCTCCAGGGCGTCGCTGCTGAGCAGCCCCTCGGGGAACACTTCGTGCCGTGTGTCCTGGGCTGCGACGCGCTGCAGTGCCGCCAGCTTGGCACGGATCCGCGTGGCCAGCTCGCCTGCTGCCTTCCTGGTGAAGGTTACGCCCAGGACTTCCTCAGGCCTGACCCAGCCGTTGGCAACGAGCCAGACGACGCGGTCGGCCATGGTGGCCGTCTTGCCGGAACCCGCGCCCGCGATCACCAGCCGGGGAGCCAGGGGTGAGGAAATGATGGCCGACTGTTCGGGGGTCGGCGTGTTCCTTTCACCCAGCAGCATGGACAGCTGCTCGGGGCTGAACAGGGGCTCTGGAACCTGGGGCTGGCTCATTCGGTGACCTGCTTTCCGCGGACACAGAGTGGACAGACTTCAGGGAGCCTGCAGCCGTGCCCCCCGTGGCTGCTCTTTGCCGGGTCATGCCTGGCTTCGAAGCTGCTGCCGGACATTACCGCAGCCGCATCGGTGACCATGTCCAGGGCCCAGTTATCCTGGGCCTCCAAGGGTTCCTGTTGCTGGACGCCGGGACTCCTGGTAGTTGTTCCGAGCTGCGCCAGCACGGCGCCGCCCGGCACGAGTGAGCCCGGCGCTGGTGAGTCCGGCACTGGTGAGTCCGGCACTGGTGCACCGGATTCTGCTGCGCTGAATTCTGCTGCACCGGGCAGTCCGTGTACCTCCGTGAAACCGCCGGCCAGGACCGCCGCTTGGTAGGCCCCCAGCTGGGGATGGCGGGACAGCTCGGTCTTGCCAGGCTGTCTTTTGCCCGTCTTGAGGTCCACTATGACCAGCCTTCCTTCGGCGTCGATCTCCAGCCGGTCAACCTGGCCGCGGAGCACGGCGGCGCGGGGAAGGTCGGTCCCGCCGGCCAAGTCTCCGACGGACTCGGCATCGTCCTGCCCGGTGTCCGCCGGCGGAATGTCGGGCAGCCGGACCTCAAAGTCTTCCTCGACGCCCAGCAGGCTCCGGCCCTCGCTCCGCATCACCAGGACGTACTGGGCGAGCTTGCGCACCATTGTTTCGGCACGCTGGAAGTCGAGTTTGCCTTCCCAGTTGTCCTTCATCCCCAGGGTTGGCCACCGGCGGATGAGTTCGGCGACGTACTCGCCCCCGGAGGCTTCCGGCAGGTCCTGCGCGATGGCGTGTACCAGGGTGCCCAGGCTCCGGGCGAAGTCGGTGGCGGCCTCTCCGCCGGCCGCCTGCACAAACCAGTCGAGCGGTGATTTCTGCACGGATTCCACCTTCGAGGGCGAGACGTAAACGGTCCCTCCTGGCGGGACAACCGGTTCAGATGTCGTCAAAGGGGGCAAACCCCACCAGCTGTCCGGATGCGCTCCCGGGACCGCCGGTTCCGCGGCGGCAAGTCCGGCCAGGACCCTGGCGGCCTCGGCAGCTTCGGGCTCATACTTTCCATCCAGCTGCGCGTATTGCCGCAGCTCGGCCACCAGGGCACGCAGCGTCATGGGCCGTTCCACCGGCGTGAACCCCCTGCCCTCGGCTCCCGGCTCAAGCGGCGCCACATAGTCGAGGAAGGACGACGGCTGGTCGTCCTCAGACGAAACAGCGGTGCAGATCAGCATCTCGCAGGCCCTGGAAACGGCCGTGGAGAAGCTCCGGAGTTCGTCGTAGCGGATTTCCCGCAGCCGGCTCAGCGGGTCCAGCTGTAATGCATAGCTGACCCCATGCTCGACGGCGTCAGCGTAGAGGCTGCTGCCCAGCAGCTCACCGCGGAGCCGGGTATTGGGCCAGACGCCTTCCTGCAGCCCCGCCACAATGACCACCGGCCATTGCCGCCCGGCAGCACTGGCCGGGGTCATCAGCTCGACGGCGTCGTCCACCTGGGCCCGCGCGGCCAGGGTATCCATCGGCAGCTCCTGGTTCAGGAGGTACTCAAGGAACTGCTCCGGCCCGGCGCCCGGCATCTGGTCCACGTAGCGCTCGGCTGTATGGAAGAGCGCCATCATGGCATCAAGGTCCCGGTCGGCGCGGGCTCCGTGGGAACCGCCGATGAGGGCGGATTCGGTCCACGCATTGGCCAGTCCGGTGGAATGCCACAGGGCCCAGAGCACGGTCTCGGCATTGGCGCCGGGCTCGGCGGCGGCGCTCCGCCCTGCCTGGATCATGCGTGCGGTCCGCCGCGCGGAACGGCCTTCCAGGCCCAGCGTCCCCAGGGCGCCGGGTTCCGATAATGCTTCAACCAGCAGGGCGTCGCTGGTCCGTCCGCCGCCGCCCTGCAGCTCTTCCCGCCTGAGCGACTGGCGTAGCCGGCGTAGTTCAATGGACGTAGCGCCCCCGATGCGCGACGTCAGCAGGGCGACGGCGGCTTCCGGAGTCAGCAGTTCAGGATCCAGCGCAATGGCGTAGGCGTCCAACAGCGGGCGTACGGCCACTTCATCTCGGACCGCGGACTCGGCTACCGGAACGCGCACCGGGATCCCCTGGCCCGTGAGGTAGCGCTGCAGCTCACTGAGCTGTCCGCCGTTACGTACAATCACGGCGATCTCTGCCAGGTCGCGGCCATGGTTGACGTGCTGGTCCAGGATGCGCTGGGCAACGTACCGGAGTTCGTGGACCGGGGACGGCACCAGGTGTGCTTCCACCGTGCCGGCGGGCTGAGTTTGGGGTTCGACGACGGCGTTGGGCCCGTGAGCGGTTCCGGCCGGGGGTTCGGGCTGCTCGAGCCGCCTGGCCAGTTGGCCGCCCGCACGCTGCGAGATCCGGCCCGCGACGCCGAGCCAGGCCTCGGCAATGGCGGGGGCGTGCCGATGGGTGTGCCACAGCGGCCGCTCGATGACGCCGGCTTTCGCAGAAAGCAGGCGCGGCAGCTCCGCAACGAGGTCGGGTCTGGCCCCGCGGAAGCCCTGCACAACGGTGTCCGGGGAGTAGGCGACATAGCAGTCCTTACCGGCGGCGATATCGGCGAGCAGTTCGAACACGGCAGGGTTCGCCTCCTGCACATCGTCCACCAGCACCAGCTGGAGGCGGTCCCGTTCTGCGGCCAGGAAGTGAGGCTCATCCTGGAAGATCTGCCGTGCCGTGGTGATGATGCCGGCGGGGTCGAAAGCCTCGGGCATGCGCAGGTCCAGGACGTCCCGGTACTCGGCGTACAGAGCCGCCGCGGCGATCCAGTCGGGCCGGCCGCACTGGTGGCCCAGCTCCTCCAGGTCGCCGGCGGTCCGGCCGGATTCGATGATCCGGTCGAAGAGTTGGCGTACCTCGTGCCGGAAACCCCGCGTCTCCAGTGCCGCTTCCAGGTCCGCGGGCCACGGAAGTTCCAGGCCTGGCATCCGGTGGCCGTCCAGGAGTTCGCGGATGATGAGGTCCTGTTCCGGGCCTGAGAGGAGGCGCGGCGCGCGCGGAAGCGGAAGGATTCCCTCAGCCTTGGCCCGGCGGATCAGGTCAAACGCATAGGCTGCCCAGGTCCGGGCCGGTGTGGTGCTCAGGCTCCTGTCCAGCCGTGCGGTGAAGCGGTCGCGGAGTGAGTCGGCGGCGAGGCGTCCGGGTGCCAGGATAAGGATCCGCTCCGGGTCCACACCGTCCTGCAGGGCCCTGCGGACGGCGGCTTCGATCAGGACCGTTGATTTTCCGGTTCCCGGTGCGCCGGGAACCAGGACGGGCCCTGAGCCGTGGGGCACGTCGACGGCGTCGCGCTGGTCCGCGGACAGCACCGGCACGTCGGCGTGCAGCTGCCGCGGCGGAAGGAGGCGCAGGCCCGTTTCGCCGGATCGTCCGGCCGCGGACGCGGGCCTGGCTGAGGTGCGTGTGGACTCGGCGGGGTCAGCAGCGGGGATTGTTACGGTCACACAGACATTTCATCATCAGCCACCGACAATCTATGCAGCCGCCGCTCCAGCTGCTCCGCAATGGCGTCGATCCGGTCGAAGTCATCCTCGCCGGGGGCCCAGCGTGCTGCCATCAGGTCCACCCGCCATTTGCCTTCGCCGGTGCGCCGGAAAGCATCGTGGTTGCCGAGCAGGGGCGTCCCCTCCTGCAGGTAGTGGCGGAGGGCTTCGGCCTCGTGGCCTTCCGGACCATGGCCGTTCGCTTTGAGGATGCGCCACCACGCGACCTGGCTGCCGTAGTGGCTCATGGCGTGGCCCACCTGCCGCGGACCGCCGGACCCCAGCAGCTCGGCCACATCACCGTAGGCCAGTGCGGTGCCGGGTGGAACCAGCTCGACCAGCGCGAGCACCGCCTCAATGTACTCAGTCCGCATACCTCAAGGTTACCGGCAGTGGCGTTGGCAGATCCTGTCGGTGCTGGCCGGTAGCGTTGAAGCATGACCTCCTGGAACACCCTCCCCCGCGCAGCCTTCGATCTCGAAACCACCGGACGGAATTCGCGTGCCGCGCGGATCGTCACGGCGTCGGTCACCGTGGTGGACCACAAGGGGGACGTCATCACCGAACACGAATGGCTGGCCGATCCCGGTGTCGAAATCCCTACCGAGGCCAGCGATATCCACGGCATCACCACGGAGCAGGCCCGGCGTGAGGGACGGCCGGCCCATGAAGTCACCGGGGAGCTCGCAACGGTCCTGCAGGACCTGTTCGACGCCGGCATTCCGGTCATTGCCTTCAATGCCAGCTACGACTTCACCGTCCTGGCCGCTGAATCCGCCCGCTACGGCGTCCGGCAGTTGAGCCGGTTCCCCGTCCTGGACCCGTTCATCATGAACAAACAGGTGGACCGCTACCGCAAGGGTAAGCGCACGTTGACGGCCCTGTGTGAGGAATACGGCATCACGTTGGACAACGCCCATACGTCGGCCGCGGATGCTTTGGCCACACTCCGGATGCTGGATGCCATGGCAATCAAGTTCCCCAAGCTCAAGATGCCGGCCAGCCAGCTTCACGAACTGCAAAAGGACTGGGCTGTCAGCCAAGCGGCAGACTTCCAGAACTATCTGCGCAAGACCAAGCCCGCCGCCGTGATCGAAGGCGAATGGCCTGTCCTACCTCCGGAAGACGCCAGCGGCGACTTCTAGTTGAGAGCTAACTCACATTTAGCCAGGAACCGCTGACTGCGACTGCGGGAACCCGCAGATTCGGCCGCGCGGGAAGCTTTCATTCATCAGATGTTCAGGAAGAGTCAACTTCAGCCGCTAATTCGGCAGGAGGCGCATTGAAGCAAGGTCTTATTCGCCCGAAGGCGCTGAAAGCCGGAAATGAGATGATTAAGTTCAGCGGTAATCCCGCCCCGGCCGGCCGGCATTTGGGAGCAAGGCTCCTGGCGCCTGACGCGCATCCTTCGGCCCGGTTGATCTTAAGACCCTGATGAAAGTGACTTTCTCATGAAGACCAAAGCCATGAAGTGGCTGACCAGTGTTCCGGTCGCGGTTGCGCTGGCAGTCTCGCTGGCCGCCTGCGGTAGCGGGACTGCCCAGCCGAGCGGCACGCCCACCGATGCCCTCGCCGGCAGTGACCAGCAGACGCTGGACAAGTACACCACCGCCGACGTCACGCCGTTGGACCAGATCGACAAGACCAAGCTGGGCCTCAACACCGACGGCAAGCTTGAAGTTGGCACGCTCTCCGACGCCCCGCCGAATATCTTCATCGACCCCGCCGGCAAGTTCACCGGCTACGACAACGAGCTCCTGCGCGCCGTTGCCGGCAAGCTTGGCCTCGAGGTCGAGTTCGTAGCCACCGACTTCTCGGCGCTGCTCTCCCAGGTACAGACCAAGCAGTTCGATGTGGGATCGTCCTCGATCTCCACAACAGACGCCCGCCGCGCCAACGTGGGCTTCACCAACGGCTACGACTTCGGCTTTATGGCTGTCGTTGCCAAGACCGACAGCGACGTCAAGGGCTTCGCAGACCTGGATGCCAATGTCCGCATCGGCGTTGTCCAGGGCACTGTCCAGGACGACTACGTCACCAACACCCTGAAGCTCGAGCCGGTCCGTTTCCCGGACTACGCCACCGTGTACGCCAACGTGCGCAACGGCCAGATCGATGCCTGGGTGGCACCCTCGCAGCAGGCCACCGGCCAGGTGAAGGACGGCGACGGAACTGTCATCGCCGAGTCTGTTGTGAACACCCAGAACTTCACTGCTTACGCCGTGAACAAGGACAACAAGGCCCTGATCGACGCTTTGAACTCCGGCCTTGATGCCGTAATTGCTGACGGCACCTGGTCCAAGCTGACCAAGGAATGGTATCCGGACCGCGAGACCCCCGCCGACTGGAAGCCGGGAAGCAAAGCTGCTCCGGCTCCCCAGAGCTGATCTGGGCTTAACCGCTTATGGATCTCCTGGACCAGCTGGGTGAAACGTTCCTCAACTGGGAGGAAATGGCGAAAGTCGTTCCTTCCCTTCTCACGGTGGGCTTGCCCAACACCCTGATCCTGGCCTTGGCCTCGGGCGTCCTCGGCTCCTTGTTGGGGCTACTGCTCGCGCTGATGGGCATTTCCCGGAATCCCGTGGCCCGCTGGGCAGCTCGGATCTACACCGACCTGTTCCGCGGCCTGCCCGCCATTTTGGTCATCCTGGTGATCGGTATCGGGCTCAGCCCCATCGCTCGGGAACTCACCGGTAACCGGAACCCCTATCCGCTCGGGATCCTGGCTCTGACGTTGATCGCCGGCGCCTACATCGGCGAGATCTTCCGTTCCGGTATCCAGAGCGTGGAGAAGGGCCAGCTGGAGGCCTCGCGCGCTTTGGGGTTCAGCTACGGCAAGTCCATGCGCCTGGTGGTGGTGCCACAGGGCATCCGCCGCGTGCTGCCTGCCTTGGTGAACCAGTTCATCTCGCTGCTGAAGGATTCCTCCCTGGTATTCGTGCTGGGCCTGGCTGCCTCCGACCGCGAGATTTTCCGGATCGGTAACGATGCGATGGCCAACACGGGGAATCTTTCGCCGCTCGTGGCCGCCGGCGTTCTGTATCTGATCCTGACTGTTCCGCTGACCCACTTCGTGAACTTCATCGACAACCGGCTCCGTACCGGCCGGCCGGAGAAGAAGGAACCGGACGAGCTGGCGGCACCTATCGGCAAGGGGGCACAGGCATGACGGAGTTTACTTCCGGCACCCTGACCGGCAAGAACCTGCACCTTTCGTTCGGGCATAACCATGTGCTCCGCGGCATCGACCTCCACGTGGAGAAGGGCACTACGGCTTCGGTCATCGGCCCGTCCGGCTCCGGCAAGTCGACGCTCCTGCGGGTCATGAACCGACTGATCGAACCGGACCAGGGCGACATCCTGCTGGATGGCCGGTCGGTCCTGAAAGACAACCCGGACGAGCTGCGCCAGCGGATCGGCATGGTGTTCCAGCAGTTCAACCTGTTCCCGCACAAGACCGTGCTGGACAACGTCTCGCTTGCGCTGCGCAAGCTCCGGAAGCTCTCCAAGGACCAGGCGACCGCCGAGGCCCTTGAGCAGCTGGACCTGGTGGGCCTCAAGCACAAAGCTGACGCCCGCCCGGCCAACCTTTCCGGCGGCCAGCAGCAGCGTGTCGCGATCGCCCGTGCGTTGGCCATGAAGCCCGAGGTGATGTTCTTTGACGAGGCCACCTCCGCACTCGACCCGGAGCTCGTGAAGGGCGTCCTGGCGCTGATGGCCGACCTCGCCAAGGGCGGCATGACCATGGTGGTGGTGACCCACGAAATGGGCTTCTCCCGCAACGTCTCAGACACCGTCACGTTTATGGATGCCGGCGTCGTGGTCGAATCGGGTCCGCCGGAGCAGATCTTCACGGCGCCCGCAACGGACCGCCTGAAGGGCTTCCTTTCGGACGTGCTGTAGGCGCACCAAAAGAAATCCCCGTCTCCCGGACTTTTCCCACCCGCATGGTGCGGGGATTTGTCCGAGAGGCGGGGATTTTCTTGCTTCAGCCGTTGTCGGCGCGGAAGGGCGTCCGACGGCGGCGCTAGGCTGTCGCGGCAGCTGCAGCCTTCGCGGCGGCCGGGAGGGCGTCAAAGATCCGGTTCATCGCGATGTCGTCGTGGGCGGCGGACAGGAACCAGGCCTCGAAGAGCGACGGCGGCAGGTAGACGCCGGATTCCAGCATGGAGTGGAAGAACGGCGCGTACCGGAAGGTTTCCTGGGCCTGGGCGTCAGCGTAGTTGTGGACGCCGTTGGCGGACGTGCCGAATGCCACGGAGAAGAGGTTTCCGGCGAACTGGACGGAGTGGTCCACGCCGGCACTGTCCAGGGCAGCGGACAGCGCCGAGGAGAGCTCCAGCGAGCGGGCGTCAATAAAGGAGTACACGTCGCGGGTGGCGTGCGTCAGCGTGGCTACGCCGGCTGCCATGGCCACGGGGTTCCCGGAGAGTGTCCCGGCCTGGTACACCGGGCCGAGTGGCGCGAGGTAGTCCATAACGTCCGCACGCCCGCCGAGGGCCGCCGTCGGCATTCCGCCGCCGATGACCTTGCCGAACGTGAGCAGGTCGGGGGTCCACGGCTCCGTCGCGTCAGCAGCACCGCCGGTGAGCCCCCAGTAGCCGGAGTAGCCGGTGCGGAAGCCTGTGAGCACTTCGTCCAGGATCAGCAGGGCGCCGTGCTCGCGGGTGATGCGGGACAGCCCCAGGTTGAAGCCCTCCCCCGGAGTCACCACGCCCATGTTGGCCGGGGCGGCTTCGGTGATGACGGCTGCGATGTTCGGCCCGTGCGCAGCAAAGGCGGCTTCGACGGCAGCGAGGTCGTTGTAGGGAAGGACCAGCGTTTCGGCGGCAGTGGCTGCGGTGACGCCGGCCGAGCCCGGCAGCGCCAGGGTGGCAACACCCGATCCTGCGGCGGCAAGCAGCCCGTCGAGGTGGCCGTGGTAGCAGCCGGCAAACTTGATGATGAGGTTCCGGCCGGTGAAGCCGCGGGCCAGCCGGACGGCCGTCATGGTGGCCTCGGTGCCGGTGGAGACCATCCGGACGCGTTCGGCGGCCGGCACGCGCTCCTGGACGATGGCTGCCAGGTTGGCCTCGTCCGGGGTGGACGCGCCGAAGGAGAGGCCGCGGTCCACAGCCGCGTGGACCGCCTCCAGGACGGCCGGGTGGGCGTGCCCCAGAAGGGCCGGGCCCCAGGAGCAGACCAGGTCGACGTACTCTTTGCCGTCGGCATCGGTCAGGTATGGGCCCTGGGCCGACACCATGAACCGCGGGGTTCCGCCCACCGAGCCGAAGGCACGGACGGGTGAGTTGACGCCGCCGGGCATCAGGGTCTGGGCACGGGCGAAGAGGTCTTCGGAACGAGTCATGCCCCCTATTCTTCCATCACGTGCGGTGGCATCCGGCGCCACCCATGGTGCGGGCGCCGGATACAGTAGCTGCCGGATCAAGTGGCCGCCTGGCTCAGCGGTCCGAGCGCACCTCTGCAAGCATGTCTGCAACGCGGGGCGCCACCTTGGAACCGAACAGCTCGATGGAGCGCATCATCTGCTCGTGGGGCAGCGTGCCGCTGCTGTACTTCATCTCGAAGCGGTCCGCACCCAGGGTGCCCTTGAGCCGGGCGATCTTCTTCGCCACGGTCTCCGGGGAACCAACGAACAGGGCGCCGTCCTCGTCCGCCGCTGCTTCGAACTCGCCGCGCCCGGCCGGTCCCCAGCCGCGCTCCGCGCCGATCTTGTTGCGGACGGCGAGCCAGTGCGGGTAGTACTGCTCCAGGGCCTGCTCATCGGTCTCGGCCACGTAGCCGGGAGAGTGCACGGAGAGTGCCTGCGGTTCCTTACCGGCTTCGGCCAGTGTGCGCCGGTACAGATCGGCATAGGGGCGGAAGCGCTCGGGCTCGCCGCCGATGATCGCCAGGACCATGGGGTACCCGTAGGTGGCCGTGCGGACGACGGATTGGGGTGAGCCGCCCACTCCGATCCAGGTGGGAAGCAGGCGGCCTTCCACGTGCGGATAGACCATCTGGCCCCGAAGCGACGCCCGGGTCCGGCCGTCCCAGTTCACCGGGTTCTGGGACCGTACCCGGTCGTAGATCTCCAGCTTCTCCTCGAACAGCGCGTCGTAGTCGCTGAGGTCGTAGCCAAAGAGCGGGAAGGACTCGGTGAACGAACCCCTGCCCAGGATCACTTCGGCGCGGCCGTTGGAGACGGCGTCGAGTGTGGCGAAGCGCTGGAAGACGCGGATGGGATCGTCCGAGCTCAGGACCGTGACAGCACTGCCGAGCCGGATGTTTTCCGTGGCCGTGGCGATGGCCGCGAGCACCACGTCGGGCGCACTGACGGCGAAGTCCCTGCGGTGGTGCTCCCCCACGCCGAAGGAGTGCAGTCCGACGGCGTCGGCCACCTTGGCCTGTTCCACCACCTGGCGCAGCACCTCGGCGTGGTGCTTGGGTGCGCCGTCGGCAGCCAGATCGACGTCGCCGAAGGTACTGACGCCCAACAGGATGGTGTCCGCGGGGACGGGGGCAGTGGGGTTGCCCGGGGTGGACGGAGTGGTTACGGAAGGCTCGCTGTTTTCATGCATACGCATACAAACCACGGAGCATCCGGAAACATTCCCTGCCGCGTCAGGATTCCTTGAGCCAGCCCGCTACTTCGGAGGCCCAGTAAGTCAGCACGGTGTTGGCGCCGGCCCGCTTGATGCCGAGGATGGATTCCGTGATGGCACCCCGCCGGTCGATCCAGCCATTGGCGGCGGCGGCCTCGATCATCGCGTATTCACCCGAGATCTGGTAAGCCGAGACGGGCACGGGACTCATGGCGGCGACGTCGGCCAGGATATCCAGGTAGCTCATGGCCGGCTTCACCATCACCATGTCTGCGCCTTCCTCAAGATCCAGCTCCACCTCAAGGAGGGCTTCGCGGCGGTTGGCGGCGTCCATCTGATAGGTGCGGCGGTCGCCCTTGAGCTGCGAATCCACGGCCTCCCGGAAGGGACCGTAGAAGGCGGAGGCGTACTTGGCCGCGTAGGCCAGGATGACGGTGTTTTTGTGGCCGGATTCCTCAAGGGCCTGGCGGATAACCCCGATCTGGCCATCCATCATGCCGGAGGGCCCCAGCACATGGGCGCCGGCGTCAGCCTGGGCCACTGCCATCTGGCCATAGATCTCGAGCGTGGCGTCGTTGTCCACGTAGCCGTCGGCATCCAGGACGCCGCAGTGGCCGTGGTCGGTGAATTCGTCCAGGCAGACATCGCCCATGATGACCAGGTCGTCGCCCACCTCGGCGCGGACGTCGCGGATGGCCTTGTTGAGCACGCCGTCCGGGTCCAGGGAGGCGGTGCCGCGGGCATCGCGCACGGCGGGCACGCCAAAGAGCATAATGCCGCCGACGCCCAGTTCCACGGCTTCCGCTGCGGCGCGCTTGAGCGAATCGGTGGTGTGCTGGACGACGCCGGGCATGGAGGTGATGGGCGACGGTTCGCTGAGGCCTTCGCGGATGAACGCCGGCAGGATCAGGTCCGCCGGAGCCAGGCGGTATTCGGCGGTGAGCCGGCGCATGGCGGGTGTGGTGCGGAGGCGGCGCGGACGGTGGTTCGGAAAGCTCATCGGGTGTTCCCTTCGTTGGCAAATACGGTGCCCAGCGCGGCCACTATGCCGTCCGGGGTGGGGACTTGGGCGGTGGCGGCCACCGGGATGCCGAGGGCGGCAGCTTCCGCCGCCGTCGGGCGTCCGATGGCGATGAAACGGCAGCGGCCCAGCGGCAGGAGAGTCGCTGCAATGCGCCGCGCGGCGCTTGGCGAGGCGGCCACGACGGCGTCAAGCATCCCGGCGTCGAGCTCCCTGCGGGTCTGCGACTGGCTGAGCTCACGGGGAGCGACAGCGTGGGAGATTCCGACGGCGGACGGCAGATCCGCCTCCAGGCGGAGTTCTTGCCGGGCCGGGTAGTCCACGGTGTGGTAGGCCACAACTGCGGTGACGTCGGCGCCCTTGGCTGCCAGGCCATCGCGCAGTTCAGGGGCCGCGATGTCTGCCTGTGGCAGCAGCACGCGCGCCGGCGCGGCGGTCCACAGTTCCACGAGCCCTTCGGCAGACTGGATATCCACCGGGGCCAGCGCAACAGGAATGCCCGCGGCCTCGAGGATCCGCCGGGAGGACGGTCCGATGGTGGCCACCCGCGTTCCCGCCGGCACCAGTGCGGCCGGCGTGGTGCCGCGCTCAATGGCCTTTTCCACGAGCACACGCACCGTGGTGATGCTGCTGACCACCAGCCAGTCGAAGCCCCCGGCCACCAGATCATCCAGCGCGGCATCGAGCGCCGGCTGGTCCGCGGCCCGTTCAAAGTCGATGAGCGGCAAAAGCAACGGTTCGGCCCCCAGGCCGCCGAGCAGCGCGGCCAGCGGCCCGGCACGGTCGGCGCTCCGGGTGATCAGGACGCGCCGGCCACCCAGAGCGCCCGCCAGGTCATCAGGAGGCGGCAAGGTCCGCGATCTCCGCGGCGCCGGCAGCCAGCAGGAGCTCGGCCACCTCGATGCCGAGCAGCGTGGCACCAACCTCGGTGAGACCGTCGGTTGCCTTCTTTTCGCGCACAGTCTTGGTGCCGTCCACGGCGCACACCGCCGCCTCGAGGTACAGCATGCTGCCCTTGCGGTACGCGAAGGCACCCACGGGGGCGGCGCAGCCGGCCTCGAGGCGGGCCAGCACGGCACGCTCGGCGGTCACGGCGAGGCGGGTGTCCTCATCGTTGAGCGCGGCCAGGGCCTGCGCCAAAACGCCCTGCGACCCCTCGGTGGAACCTGCCTTGCGCGGGGCGTCAGCCGTCCGGCATTCGATGGCCAGCGAACCCTGTCCGGGCGCCGGCAGCATCACGTCCATCTCGAAAAATTCGCTGACGGCGTCCAGGCGGCCGATGCGTTCCAGGCCTGCGGCGGCCAATACGACGGCGTCCAGGTCACCCGGCGCGCCGGCGGCGTTTCCGGGCAGGCCGGGCACGCGACCCAGGCGGGTATCCACATTGCCGCGGATGTCCTGCACTTCCAGGTCAGGGCGGGCGGCACGCAACTGGGCAGCTCGGCGCGGAGAGCCGGTGCCCACCTTGGCGCCCTGCGGCAGATCAGCCAGCTTTAGGCCGTCGCGGGCGCACAGGACGTCCCGCACGTCCGCACGCTTGGGCGTTGCGGCGATGGTGAGGCCCGGCGCGGCGCCCGTGGGAAGGTCCTTGAGCGAGTGCACAGCGACATCGCAGGTGTCCTGCAGGAGGGCATCGCGCAGGGCGGCGACAAACACCCCGGTGCCGCCCATCTGGGACAGGGACCCTGTCCTGACGTCGCCCTCGGTGGTGATGTGCACCAGCTCCACGGGGAAGCCTCCGACGGCGGCCAGCTGGTCCGCCGTCTGCTGGGTCTGGGTCAGGGCGAGCTTGCTGGCCCTGGTTCCGATCCGTACGGTCACGGGGTTCCTTCTCTCCCGGGAGCGCCCGCAGGTGCGGCCGGGTATGCGTCGTGTCCGGTGCCGACCGTGGTGTCGGCTCCGGCGATGGTGGGCTTTTCGCCGCGGAAGTTCGCGCAGCATCCCGGCCGGCAGACGTCGTACCAGGGGCCCAGTCCCGTCACGGCGGGCCGGTCACTGATGTTGTTGGCGAGCGTCCGTTCGCAGATGAGGTCCACCAGGCCGTTCACAAACTTCCGGTGGGTGCCCGGGGTAGGGACACGCGTGGCAGCCAGGCCGAGGTTGCGGCAGGTTTCCAGGGCTTCGGTGTCCAGGTCCCAGACAACTTCCATGTGGTCGCTGACGAAGCCCAGCGGGACGATGACGATGCCTTTGATGCCCTCGCCAGCCAGGTCGGCAATGGCGTCGTTGATGTCCGGTTCCAGCCAGGGCACGTGCGGCGCGCCCGAGCGGGACTGGTAGACGAGCGACCAGGGTGCGGTCAGGCCTGACTCGGCCTGCACGCGGCTGATGACTGCGGCGCCGGTGGCCAGGTGCTGGGCCACGTAGGCGGAACCTTCGTCGAACTCGCGCGGTTCGTCCGCGGACCGTCCGGCGGCCTCGGCATCCCGGGTGGGGATGGAGTGGGTGGCAAAAAGGATGTGCACGGGGGCATCCGGTGTTCCGGCGGCCGCAAGCTGCGCCCGCACATCCGCCAGCCCGGCTGCGGTGCCTTCAATGAAGGGCTCCACAAAGCCGGGGTGGTCGAAGTACTGGCGGACCTTGTCCACCTCAAGCCGGCCGTCCAGTCCTGTCTCCGTCAGGGCGATGCCGATGTCCTCGCGGTACTGGCGGCA
Organism: Pseudarthrobacter sp.; assembly: GCF_036675385.1. NCBI lineage: Bacteria > Bacillati > Actinomycetota > Actinomycetes > Micrococcales > Micrococcaceae > Pseudarthrobacter > Pseudarthrobacter sp. The sequence goes on from NZ_JAKFFD010000095.1 coordinate 35,331, forward strand.
GCTGGAGTAACAGGAGTAGGCACTCGTGGTGACCATCAACAGTTTCCGGTGGCCGGCGTCGTACGCGTCCTGCAGGGTCTGCGGAATGTAGGGGTCCCAGTTGCGGTTGCCCCACAGCACGGGAAGCTCAATGCCGCGGGCGCTGAGCTCCGCTTCCAGGGCTGCCTTGAGCTCGCGGTTCTGCTGATTGATGGGGCTGACGCCGCCGTTGGCCCGGTAGTGGTGGGAAACCTCTTCGAGCCGCTCGTCCGGGATGCCGCGGCCGCGGGTGACATTGCGCAGGAACGGGATAACGTCATCCTGGCCCTCGGGCCCGCCAAAGGCGGCCAGCAGGACGCCGTCATAGTTTTTGGGCGCCATCCGGCCGGCTTCGGTGACCTGGTTGATTCCGGTGAGCACGGCGCCCGCCGCAGGATCGGGCTGGGTCATGCGAGGACCTCAGCGACCTCGGCTGCGGTGATGCGGCGGCCGGTGTAGAACGGGATTTCCTCCCGTACGTGGTTGCGTGCTTCGGTGGCGCGGAGGCGGCGCATGAGGTCCACGAGGTCCACCAGTTCGGGGGCTTCCAGTCCCAGGATCCATTCCCAGTCGCCCAGGGCGAAGGAGGATACCGTGTTGGAGATGACCTGCGGGAACTCCCGGCCCAGCATGCCGTGGTCGCGCAGCATCTTGCCGCGTTCTTCCTCGGGCAGGATGTACCACTCATAGGAGCGCACGAACGGGTAGACGCAGAGCCATTCGGCCGGGGCCACACCGCGTGAGTAAGCGGGGGTGTGGTTCTTGGCGAACTCGGCTTCCCGGTGCACGCCCATGGCGGACCAGACAATCTCGGTTCCGGCGAAAAGCGTGCTGCGGCGGATGTCGCGGATGGCCTGCTGCAGCGCTTCGGGCTTCGGGCCGTGGAGCCACACCATGACGTCGGCGTCGGCGCGCATCGCGGAGACGTCGTAGCTGCCGCGGTGCGTGACGCCGGCCTCGGCCAGGCGGACCAACAGGGCATCGAAATCGGCGGCAGCATCAGCGCTGCGCACCAGTTCCTCGGACCGCTTGAAAACAGTCCAGAGAGTGAAGAACTGCTCGGCTGATTCTTCGGTTTTAGTGACAGATTCGGCAGAAGTGTGGCTCATGGTTACCAGTTTGCCCCTTCCCTACCGCCAAGTCGAAACCAGCGACTTCTACAAGACGTAGAAGTGCTCAATGTCACACGTTCGGCGAAGCATGGGTTGTGAGCCAAACCGGCACTAAGGTCAGATCTGGCGGATCCGGGCAAAAAGGAGGCCAGCGGCTCCGGCGGACCCCACCAGTCCCACACCAAGCCAGACCTTCGCGGGTTCGGCGGCCGCGGCTGCTGCCGTGGCGGACGCCATGTTGTCCCGGCTGGCAGGCGCGTTTCCGTGGCGCCCCGGTCCCGAAACAGGCGTGGCGTTGGTGCTGTGGGTGTCCGTGGGCTGGTCAACAGCAGGATCGGCTTCCTGTCCGGCATCCTGCGTCACGTCGGCGGGGGCACCGGGCTGGCCGTTCGGCTGCGTGCCTGCCGCTGAACCTGCGGCATCCGGGGACGTGCTGAGCGGCGCCGGAGCGCTCGACGGCGGGACGGCACCTTGGGGAGCCGTGCCCTGCGGAGTGGTGCCCTGCGGCGCTGGGCTGGCAGATGTCGACGGAGCGGACGACGTCGGCGCAGTTGACGTCGGCGCGGTTGACGTGGGGGCCGTGGACGTGGGGGCCGGAGACGGTGTGACCGTCGGAGTGGAAGATCCTGAGGGGGCGGGAGTCGGTTCGGGTGAGGCTGTGGAACGTCCACCGGAACCGCCCAAGAGGCCGCTCAGCAGGCCATCGACCCCGGCGAGGTCCGAGTCGGCAGCAACCGCGGCGGACTCTGTGGGTTCGGCGCTGCCGTCAGCCGCCTGGGATGCCGGAACGCCGGCGGACAGGACCAGTACCGCTCCGACGGCAGCCGCTGCAGCGCCACGCCGGAGTCCCCCATGGATACTGGTCCGGGAAAGGGAAGATTCGGACCTGTAAATAACCATAGTTATCGACCCTAGCCACATGAGGGGGTGGATTGAAAACCGGAAACTGCACCCCGGAGTGGTCCTTTCCAGGCCCATATTCCACTGAACAGGAGCGATGGTCAGCTGAGCAGGCTTCGAATTTCTTTTCGGGTATCGGCCACCACGGCGGCGAGTCCGTTGCCGGCCACCCATCCGCCCACAATGCCGAGGCCGGCCTCTGCCGCGCAGAGCTTCCTGACCTCGGCCACCCGGGCTTTGTGTCCCACGGCCGCGAACGGCAGGGCCCCTTGCCACCTGACAACATCCCAACCGACGACGTCCGTCCCCTGCACCGGGACGTCCAGCAGCGCCGAAGCGTCGCGCAAGGCAGCAGCCAGTAATTCCGTGTCAAGGGCAGGGGCGGAGCCGCCGGTTTCCGGGGTCGCGGGTTCCGCGGCTTCCATGCGGCCGTAGGAGAGCCGCAACACGTGGGTCCCGGGACCGGCCGCAGCCGCCAGCCAATCCCATTTCGCGGTGGCATGCGTGAGGGCTTTTGCCTGGATACCCGGCGTCTGGGGGGCTACCAGGATCCCGGTGCCCCGCGGCCTGCGGTCCAGTTCGGGCAGGTCCACTACTACGGTGACGAGCCGGACATCCGGACCGCTTTCGGGGCTCCTGCCGGCGAGGGCGGGCACGGCCGCCTGAAGCAGCCCCACTGCGGCCGGGCCGGGCAGCGCCACCACCAGCAGGCCGCCGTCGTACGCTGCGTCACCGGCGGTGACGCGCCACCCGTCCGGCGTCCGTTCGACGGCGTCCGCGGCCGTTCCACTCATCAGGGTGACACCGCGGCCGCGGAGATCGCTGAGCAGGGCCGAAACCAGGGTGTGCATCCCGCCGTCGAGGCCGGCGACGGCGGAACCCGCCTTCGCGACGGACGGCTGGGCGGAGCCGCGCCGCTGGGCGGCCACCGCGGCCGCGAGGGAACCGTGCTCTCGGATTCCGGCCCGGAGGCCGGGTGCCACCATGTCCACGTCCAGGAGACCGGGGTCCGCGGAGTGCACGCCGCCAACCACCGGGGCCACGAGGCGCTCCAACACGCGGCGGCCCATCCGGGCCCGCACCAGGGCCGCGACGCTGGTGACGTCCGCCGACGCACCGAGTGAAGCCGGCAGGTACTTATCAAAGGACGCCCGCAGGGAGCCCACAAACCCCAACGACCGCCTAACCTCCGGGTCCCAGGGGTTGGCGGGAATTCCCAGGACTCCGGTCTTGGGCAGTTCGCGCGGGCCGTCCGGAAGCTGCACCCAGGCACCGCCCGGGCGGGGCGCCACAACCTTGCTACCAAGTCCAAGTTCATCCGCAAGGTCAGCCACGGCTGAGGAGCGTGTGGCGAAGGACTCTGCCCCGCTGTCCAGGGTGAGGCCGGCCACCACGTGGCTGCCCACGCAGCCGCCCCAGGATGCTGTGGCTTCCAGAACGGTGACGGTGCGTCCGGCAGCTGCCAGCTCGCGTGCGGCCAGCAGGCCGGAGATGCCGCCGCCCAGGACGACGGCGGTCTGGGCCGGTGTCACGGAAGTGCCCACGGTCCTACTCCGGGGAAATGGAGTGGATGAGTTCTACAACACGGGTCAGGACCGTGGGGTCGGTTTCCGGCGGCACCCCGTGTCCAAGGTTGAGCACATGGCCGGGCGCAGAAGCGCCGGCCGCAATGACCGCACGGACATGGGCTTCCAGGACCTCCCACGGCGCGGACAGCAGCGCGGGGTCGATGTTGCCCTGCAGCGGCACCGTTCCGCCCAGGCGCCGGTTGGCCTCATCCAGCGGAAGGCGGTAATCCACGCCCACTACGTCCACGCCGACGTCGCGCATGGCAACTAGCAGTTCGGAGGTTCCGGTACCAAAGTGGATCAGCGGCGCGCCGAGGTGGCGGACATGGTCCAGCGCCCGGGCCGAGGCCGGTGCCACGAACTTGGTGTAGTCGGCCAGGCCCAGTGACCCTGCCCAGGAATCAAACAGCTGCCCGGCCGAGGCGCCGGCTTCCAGCTGGGCGCGGAGGAACATCCCCGAGGCGTCGGCGGCCCAGTTGGCCAGCGCCGTCCATGCTTCCGGGTCCGCGTGCATCATGGTGCGCGGGCCCAGGTGGTCACGGGAGGGTTTGCCCTCCACCATGTAGGCGGCGAGGGTGAACGGGGCACCGGCAAAGCCGATCAGCGGGGTTTTGCCCAACTCGGCGACGGTCAGCCGCACGGCTTCGCGAATCGGTTCCAGCGCTTCCCAGGTCAGCTGGGGCAGGGCGGCAACGTCTGCAGCCGTGCGCACCGGTTTGTCCAGCACGGGGCCCACGCCCGGCACAATGTCCACGCCGACGCCGGCGAGCTTGAGCGGAATGACGATGTCGGAGAAGAAAATGGCAGCGTCCACGTCATGGCGCCGGACGGGCTGCAGCGTGATTTCGGCTGCGAGCTCGGGCCGCAGGCAGGAATCCAGCATGGCCACGCCTTCGCGCACCTTCAGGTATTCCGGCAGGGAGCGCCCGGCCTGCCGCATGAACCACACCGGCCGCCGCGACGGCTTGCCGCCACGGTAAGCGGTGATGAGCGGCGAATCTGCGGTTCGGCCGTCCATCAGCGGATGGCCGGCAGCAAGGGCGCCGTCGTTAGACGGGACACTAGACGCGGCATTGGACACGGCGGAGCTGGAAGTCATGCCTTTGATTGTGCCCAAAATCGGCCCTAAAAGATAACGACAGCCTGTCACGGAGAGCCGCCCCGGCCGCGCCGTGGCAGGAAATGCGGCCCTCCACAGCCCGTGGCTGTTTGCCGGGTTGTTCTACCGGGCCACGAAAAAGCTATGATTGGTCTGCTGTGGTTCTTTTTTCATTGGTGGCTACACACGCCGACATCGACCTTGAGACCGTTGCTCAACTGAGCAACGGTGCCTCCGGTATCGCAACATCCGCACTCTCCGGATCGCCGGCAGTGACGGGTGCGATTGTGCTTGCCACCTGCAACCGCTACGAAATCTACGGCGAAGCGCCCCACGCTGACGATGTTGAGGCCGCACGTGCGGCTCTCGTGTCCGAGATCAGCGGACTCAGCGGACTCAACGAACAGCTCGTGTCCCGCTCCTTCAGCACACGCACCGGCCCCGAAGTCAGCCAGCACCTGTTCGCCGTGAGCGCCGGACTGGACTCCGCCGTCGTGGGTGAACGTGAAATTGCCGGCCAGGTCCGCCGCGCACTCATCACTGCCCAGCACGAGGGCACGGCCAGCTCCGGCCTGGTCCGCCTCTTCCAGGCCGCCTCCAAGACGGCCAAGGATGTCGGAGCACAGACCGCCCTCGGTTCCCGGGGCCTGTCCATCGTTTCAGTGGCACTGGATCTGGCCACCGATCTTTCCGAAAGCCCCGACTGGTCAGCGAAGAAAGTGGTGGTGTTCGGCACCGGAGCCTACGCCGGCGCCACCATGGCTCTGCTCCGCGAACGGGGCTGCACCGACATCTCCGTGTTCTCCTCGTCGGGACGCGCCGAAGCGTTCGTCGCCACGCGCGGCGGAACAGCGCTGGACAGCGAATCCCTGCCGGTAGCCGTAGCTGCAGCCGACGTTATGATCGGCTGCAGCGGCTCCGACACCCGGGTCGAAGCCGGCGAACTCGCCGAGATCCGCGCGGACTCGCCCCAGCCGCTGATCGCGATCGACCTCGCCCTCACCCATGATTTTGACCCGGAAGTCGGCCAGCTCGACGGCGTTGAGCTGCTCACGCTCGAATCCGTGCGTTTGGCGGCACCCCAGGAACAGGCCGAGTCCCTCACCCAGGCCAGCGGCATTGTGTCCGGCGCGGCCCAGGCCTTCGAACAGGAACGGGAAGCCCGCTCAGTGGATTCCGCCATCGTGGCGCTCCGCCGGCACACCATGAACGTCCTGGATGCGGAAATGGAACGCGTCCGTGCCCGCCACGGCTGCACCGCCGCCGCCGAGGAAGTGGAGTTCGCCCTCCGCCGGATGGTCAAGCAGCTGCTGCACGTGCCCACTGTCCGTGCCCGTGAGCTCGCCGCCAACGGCCAGCAGGACGACTACGTGTCCGCGCTCGAAACCCTCTACGGCATCACCGTGGAGCAGCCGGCCACCGCAGCGCAGGCGGAGTGCCCCGTGGACCACCGGGGCCTCGAAACCGCCTGACCCGCCCCCGTTGCTCTATCAGTTTTGGCTCTCAACCGAGAGATTTGGCGACCAAAAGTGATAGGGCAACCGGTCAGTAGACCGGCTTCTGCGGTTCCACGTCGCGCACCCAGGCCAGGATTCCGCCGTCGAGATGGCTGACCCGCTGGTAGCCTGCCTTCCGCGCAGCCTCCAGAACGTTGGCTGACCGCGTGCCCGCCTTGCAGTGGAACACAATGTCCTTGTCCTGCGGAAGTTCCGCCCAGGCCTCCCCCGCAAGGATCCTGCCCTGCGGGATCAGCACCGAGCCGTCGATGCTCACGATGTCGTGTTCGCCGGTTTCCCTGACGTCCACCAGCTCGAAGTCCTTCAGGCCTGCCTTCCGGGACGCCAGCATGGTGGCCAGCTGGGTTGCCGTCACTGTGTGCTCCGTGTCGGCGAAGGCGGCGGGGGTGATGCCGCAGAAGGCTTCGTAGTCCGTCAGTTCCGTAATGGGCTCGGCCGCCGGGTCCTTGGACACCCGGATCTCGCGCCAGCTGCCGCCCAGCGCATCAAACAGTGCCACCCTGCCCAGGAGTGAACGTCCGACGCCGGTGATCAGCTTCACTGCCTCGGTCACCATAAGTGAACCCACAGCCGCACAGAGCATGCCGAAGACGCCGCCCTCGCCGCAGGAGGGCACGGATCCGGCGGGCGGGGCCTCGGGGTATAGGTCCCGGTAGGTGGGTCCGTGCTTTTCCCAGAACACGCTGACCTGGCCGTCGAAACGGAAGATCGATCCCCACACATAGGGCTTGCCGAGGATGGCGGCGGCGTCGTTGACCAGGTAGCGGGTGGCGAAGTTGTCCGCCCCGTCCAGGATCAGATCGTAGTCCGCGAACAGCTCCAGTGCGTTGGAGGCATCCAGCCGGACGTTGTGCAGCCGAACGTCCACCAGCGGGTTCAGGGCCGCGATGGCGTCCCGCGCGGATTCGATCTTGGGCCGTCCTACGTCGGCGACGCCGTGGATCACCTGGCGTTGCAGGTTGCTGAGGTCAACGGAGTCGTCGTCGATGATTCCCAGGGTCCCCACGCCCGCTGCCGCCAAGTAGAGCAGGGCGGGCGAGCCCAGTCCCCCGGCACCGATAACAAGTACCCTGGCGTTCTTCAGCCGCCGCTGCCCCACCGCTCCGATTTCGGGAATGATGAGGTGCCTCGAGTAGCGTTCCACCTCGGCCGGCGTCAGTTCGCCGGCGGGCTCCACCAGCGGGTTAAGCGAGACAGAGGAATCATTTGCGGTCAAAGTCGAAGCCATACTTCAATGTATGCCCCGAGATGCCGCCCGGTCATATTACCGCGCAGTATTGTGTAGGTAACGGCAAGCGAAAGTAGGGCAACTGTGGTCCATGAAGCACGGGCTGACCGGGCGTCCGGCGGCGAACCGGCAGCACCTCAACGGACCGCGGGCCAGAGGTCCGCCCGGCTTCCCCGGGATGAGCGCCGGGCGCAGCTCCTCGCTGCGGCGCAGGAGGTTTTCGTCGCCAACGGCTACCATGGCGCCGCCATGGATGAAATCGCCGAAACGGCCCATGTCAGCAAACCGGTGCTGTACCAGCACTTCCCGTCCAAACGGGAGCTGTATCTTGCCCTGCTGGACAGCCATCTCGCGTCGCTGACGGACCTGATGCTTGGTGCGTTGAGCTCCACTACCGACAATGACGAACGTGTCCAGGCGGTGATGCGCGCCTACTACCGCTTCATCGCCAGCGACGACCAAGCCCACCGCCTGGTCTTCGAATCGGACCTCATTAACGATCCCGATGTCAGTTCACGCCTCGAGACATTCAACAAGACGTTCGCGGACGCTGTTGCCCGCGTGATTGCCGAGGACACCAAGCTGCCCCACCTGGAGGCGCAGCTTCTGGGCCGTGGCCTGGCCGGAATGGCCCAGGTCAGCGCGCGTTACTGGCTGGAAACGGACGGGAACCTGGACCTCGATGTGGCCAGCGACCTCATTTACCGTTTAGCTTGGCGCGGAATCTCGCGCTTCCCCAAAGAGTCCTAGACTACAAATAAGAGAACCCAAGAAACTTTGATTGGCTGGGAGGCCCCCTTTTGGAAATTAAGATCGGCATTCAGAACATTGGCCGCGAAATCGTATTGGAATCGGCTCAGGATGCTGACGCTGTAGCTACGGTCGTTGAAGAAGCCATCACCAAGGGCACCGAACTCCGCCTCAAGGACGACAAGGGACGCATCATCATCGTTCCCGGCAACGCCCTGGGCTACGTGGAAATCGGCGCCGAAGAGGCACGCAAGGTCGGTTTCGGCCAGTTCTAGCACGTCCGCGGCCAGCCCCCTATGGCGGCTGGCCGCTGCTTTCCGAGGAGATTCCATGCTTTCGCTGACCATCGTTGTCCTGGTCACTGCGGCCGCAGGCTTTGTTGTCTGGGCCAATGACAAGCGCCATACGCGGTACGGCACAGGGTTGCCCGCAGGGGTTGCCGTGGTGGTGGGCGCGGTCAGCTGGATCATTTTCATCGCCGCAGGTTTTGGCTACCAGCCGGGCCTGACGTGGATTCCCTGGGTCCTGCCCATGGCGCTCGGCACCGTCGCTGCCATCGGGACGGTCATCTACCTGGGCCGGACGCGCGAAAGCCACGATACGCGGCGGCTGACGCAGGCGCTCAAGCTTTAGGCCGCACCTTTTTCCTTAAGAACCCGTGACCACCACCCCAGCAGGGTGCGTGGTCACGGTCCTTTAACCCGGCGGCTTAACCCACGGGCTGGGCTGTGGCGCCGAGCCGAACGGCAGCAGCACTCACGGCCGCGGCAGCAGCGGCATCCCGCTCAGTGACCTCGCCTCCGGCGTCATGGGACGTGTAGCGCAGATGCACCCTGTTGTAGCGCCAGTCAAGGTCCGGGTGGTGGTTCTGTTCTTCCGCCAGGCGTCCGACGGCGGCAATCAGCTCCAGTGCGGCGGCCGCCGTCGGCGTCTTATAGACAGCAACGAGCCCGCCCTGCCGGTACTGCCAGTCGGGCAGCGTGGCGAGGACGGCCTCGATCCGCTCGCGTGTGAGTGTGTCGTGCTTGCCGGCCATGGCGGCCTCCTCGGCTCGAACGGTGAGCCGCCCCGGCGTTTGGCCGAGGGCGCCGGGCCTGGAGAAAGCGGCCTAGAGAAACTCTGCCCGGCCTTCCATGGCCGATGACGCCAGGGCGTGCTCGCGGCGCGGAATCCTGCCGGCCGCTTTCGCCAGCCTACCGGCGATGACGGCGTGTTTGAAGGCCTCCCCCATGAGTGCCGGGTTCTGCGCCCGCGTGACCGCGGTGGCCAGCAGCACGGCGTCACAGCCAAGCTCCATGGCCAGGGCGGCGTCGGACGCCGTTCCGATGCCGGCGTCCAGCACCACGGGCACCGAGGCGCGCGAGACGATCAGCTCGATGTTGTGTGGATTCAGGATTCCCAGGCCGGTGCCGATGGGCGCTCCGAGGGGCATGACCGCGGTGGCACCCAGGTTTTCCAGCCGCAGCGCCAGGACCGGGTCATCGTTGGTGTAGGCGAACACTTTGAAGCCCCGGTTCACAAGCTGTTCCGTGGCGTCCACCAGCTCCACGGCGTCCGGCAGCAGGGTCTGTTCGTCGGCGATGACTTCCAGCTTGAGCCAGTCGGTTTCCAGCGCTTCGCGGGCCAGCTCCGCCGTCATGACCGCCTCCCGGGCGGTGAAGCAGCCTGCGGTGTTGGGCAGGATCCGGATCCCGTGGTCCACCAGGAGCTGGAAAAGGGACCCCGATTCAGCCGGCGAATAGCGGCGCATGGCCACTGTGGTCAGCTCGGTTCCAGAGGCCAGCAGGGCGGCGCCGAGCCCGTCGAGGCTGGGGGCGCCACCGGTGCCCATGATGAGGCGGGAGCCGAGCTCGACGCCGTCGATCACCAGCCTGTCGGCGGCCTCTGGCAGGTTCTGTGTGCTGATGTTGCTGGTTACTGTCATGGTGTCAGCCTCCCTGGACTGCTGTGACCAGTTCGACGTCGTCACCTTCGGCGAGCGCCGTGACGAACCACTGGCTGCGGGGTACTACTTCGGAGTTATGGGCGACGGCGACGCCGAGTTTCTGCCCGTCTGTTGACTGGCCGTTGGCCGCGAGGGGACGGCCAGTGATCTGGCTGATGAGGGTGGTGATGGAGGCGTCGTCCGCCACGGAATGGCGCGAGCCGTTGAGGGTGATGTTCATGCTGATTCCTTCTGTGGGTCGAGGGCCTTCGTGCTGCTGATGTCCTTGCGCGGGGCCTGTATGCCGGCTACGTGGTGCGTTCCTGAAAAGCGGGCCGGGCTGAGGGCCCCCCATCGCGGGTCCGTCCGGCCATCCAGCAGGTCCCGGCAGATGGCCGCCGCCGCCGGGGCCAGGAGCACTCCGTGGCGGAAGAATCCGGTGGCAACCATCAGCCCGGCAATGTCCGCTGTGTTACCCGTCCTTGGTGCGGAAGACGGTACCCGGCCGAGGAGAGGAGCGTTGTCCGGGGTCGCAGGCCTTGCCCGCGCTGTGCATTCCAGGAGTTCAAGCTCCGAGACGGCCGGCACCAGGACCTGGGCGTCCCGCAGCAACTGGTAGACGCCGCCCGCCGAGACAGCGGCGTCGCCCGTCCCGGCGAGCGCGTCTTCCCGCTGCGTAGCCCCGATCACCACCGTGCCGTCCTGCCGGGGAACGATGTAGACCGGCACACCATGGACCATTCCGCGGACCGTGGAGGTGAGGAGCGGGCGCAGGTGCTGCGGAACAGCCAGCCGCAGGATGTCACCATAGACGGGCCGCAGGGGCAGGTGCAGTCCAACCGGCAGGCCCTCCAGCGTCCCTGCCTGCAATCCGTTGGCCACGATGGTCTCCCTGGCTTGGACAGTTCCGCCGTGGGCGAGCCTCACGCCGATGACGCGGCCGTCCTCCCAGAGCAGGGCAGTGGCACGTTGGTCAACGGCGAATCCCGCGCGGGCGCCTGCCACGGCCGTTCCTGCTCCCGGTTCGTGGATGGCCAGGACTTCCTGGAGGCACGCCACGAGTTTCCGTGGATCCACCTGGTGGTCGGCGGGGATGTCCAAGGCGCAGGATATGGCCGGGCTGAGCAGGGATTCCCTGGTCCTGGCCTCACGGACAGTCAGGGGTTCCACCACCAGGCCGCTGGCCTGCTGCACGGCCCGGAGGTCCATCAGCGCCCGGCGGTCCGCAGCGTCCGCGCCGATGGCGAGGGTCGGCGTCGTCAGATATCCGGTATCGCCAGCCCCGGCCAGGGCGAGGTCCGCCGCAAAGGCAGGCCACAGGCCCGAGGATGCCAGCATCAGCTCAAGGAGGTCTTCCTCCTGGTAGTGCAGTTCGCTCACAGGGGCCAGCATGCCGGCGGCTGCCCAGCTGGCGCCGTTGCCGGGCGCTTCATCGATCAGCACGACGGAACGGCCGGATCGCCGGACTTCCCAGGCTATGGCGTGGCCGATGACTCCGCCGCCGATGACGGCCACGTCGGCGTGCAGGGCGGTGGCCGGGCTGGCTGGTGCGGGCTCAGGTGGGCTGCTTATCGCGGGGGGCATATGTTCCTTCCCTACGCCGGTACTAGCCGGATCAGGTCAAGCGGTCGGCTCTGACGCCCTCTCAGCCCGGCCGCTTTGTGACGGCTGCATCGGGCTCCCGCAGTACCCGCCCAGTTTAGGGGACTTAGGCTGGTTTCCATGAACGCGCAATCCTTCGCCGCTGCAGGCACGCCCTCCGCCCCCTCCGCCGCTCCCGAATCCTTGACCGGAACAGACTCCGCCGGCGGCACAAACACCGGCCTCCCGCACAGCGCCAGGCTGTACCTGTGCACCGACGCGCGCCGGGACCGCGGGGACTTTGGCGAGTTTGTGGACGCGGCGTTTGCCGGCGGCGTGGACATCATCCAGCTCCGGGACAAGGCCATCGAGGCAGCCGAGGAGTTGGAGCTGCTGGCCGTGCTTCAGGCCGCGGCCGAACGCCACGGAAAGCTGTGGGCAGTCAATGACCGTGCCGATATCGCGTTGCTCTCCGGCGCCCCCGTCTTCCACATCGGGCAGAAGGATCTGCCGGTCGCTTCCGCCCGCACGCTGCTCGGGGCACCAGCCGTGATCGGCCTTTCCACGCACAGCGCCGAGCAGATCGAAGGGGCCATCCGGCTGTCCGGTGGGCTGACTGACCAAGGCGGCCTGGACTACTTCTGCGTAGGACCGGTCTGGGCCACTCCGACGAAACCGGGCCGGGCCGCCGTCGGCCTTGACCTGGTGCGGTACGCGGCCGAAGCCGTCCGCGCTGCCGGTGGCACCCAGGCCACGCTGCCCTGGTTTGCTATCGGAGGCATCGATCTCGGCAACGTGGAGCAGGTGGTGGAGGCCGGCGCCGGCAGGATTGTTGTGGTGCGTGCCATCACCGAAGCCTCGGACCCCGCAGCGGCGGCCGTGGCACTCCTGGCGGCCCTGGACGCCGGCGCATCCTGACAATCCCCCGCGTGGCGGGCGGCGGGCGTGCACGATCCGTGGAAATCGAGCTAACCTGATTTTCGTGTCACATCATAGGTTGGCCCCCAATGTCCACGAGCAAACGAACGACCTCGCGGCGGCGCTGAGCGCCCTGCGGACCGAGCTGGAACTGCCGGGGCCCTACCCGGCGGAGGCGGTCCGGGACGCGGAAGCGGCAGTGGCCGCGCACGAGTTGCCGGGTGCTGACCTGACGGATGTGGCCTTCCTCACTATCGATCCGGCGTCGTCCACTGACCTGGACCAGGCGCTGTTCATCGAGCGTGCGGCCGCTGGCTACCGGGTGCTTTACGCCATCGCTGACGTGCCGTCCTTTGTCCGCCCCGGCGGCGGACTGGACGCCGAGACCCGGCGCCGCGGCCAGACGTTCTACGCCCCTGACGGCCGTATCCCGCTGCACCCGGAAGTCATCAGCGAAGGGGCAGGCAGCCTTCTGGCCGGCCAGCTGTGTTCCGCCTACGTCTGGGAGTTCGGGCTGGACGACGCCGCGCAGGTCTCCACTGTGAGCGTCCAGAGGGCCACCATCCGCAGCCGGGCCAAGCTGAGCTACAAGGGAGTCCAGGCCGAATTCGACGCCGGGACGGCCGGCCCTGTCCTGCAGCTCCTGAAGGAAGTGGGCCTCAAGCGCGTTGAACTGGAGCGGCAGCGCGGCGGCGCCAGCCTGAACATGCCCGAGCAGGAAATCGTGCAGCTGCCCGACGGCGGCTACCGGATTGCCGCGGCGCCGCAGCTTCCGGTGGAGGACTGGAACGCCCAGATCTCCCTGATGACGGGGATGGCGGCGGCAGACCTGATGCTGGCGGGAGAAGTGGGCATCCTGCGCACCATGCCCGCCCCGGACGAGCGCTCCCTGCGTCACTTCCGCATCCAGACTGAGGCATTGGGCAAGCCGTGGGACGGCAAGATCAGCTACGGCGAATACCTCCGCAGCCTTGACCCGACCGAGCCCCGGCAACTGGCCATCCTGCACTCAGCCGGCATGCTGTTCCGCGGCGCCAGCTACACGGCGTTCGACGGCACAGTCCCGAAAGAGGCCATCCAGTCCGCCATCGGCGCTGCCTATGCCCACACCACGGCACCGCTCCGGCGTCTGATCGACCGTTTTGTCCTGGTGATCTGCGAAGCCCTGAGCAACGGCAAGCCGGTACCGGACTGGGCGCGGGAAGCCCTGCCGTCCCTGCCGGAGATCATGGCCGGATCCGACCAGCTGGCATCTCGGATGGAACGCATGGCGCTGGACACCGTGGAGGCCGCGCTCCTGGTCAACCATGTGGGCCAGGAATTCGATGCGATCGTGATTTCCGGCTCCAAGCCGCAGAAGGACAACGGCAACGGGAAAAGCGGGAACGGCACCAGGAACGGAGCCGCAAAAAATGGAAACGTCCCCTCGGGGATCATCCAGATCGCCGAACCCGCCGTGACGGCCCGGTGCGGCGGTGACCTGGAATCCGGCACCAAGGTGCGGGTCCGCCTGATCTCTTCCGACATCGCTGCCCGCGAGGTCCACTTCGAGCTGCTGGCCTAAAGGTTTTGCGCGCCGCCTGATCGGCCCAAAGCCGGGATTCAGGGTCCGTACGGCTAGACTGAAGAAGTAGATATGGATGCCCGGTCGTTGATTTCCTTGATTTGAATTCAACAAGCCCGCCCCTACGCGATCTTGAGATGCACCCGTTGGTCACCAGTGCCAGCATTTTGATAGCCCGCGATCGGCTTCCACTGGATTTGCTTGCGCGCTTCGAGCGTGCTCCGGAACGGCCACGTTGGCCGGCCCGTTGAGCAGGCAGCGCCAATGCCCAAATGAATAAGGAAACTCCCCTGTGAGTGAATTGCATACCCACCAGATCCTGACTGACGACTCCGGCATCGAGACGATCGAACCAGAAGAAACCATCATCTCGGACGAGAAGCCGCACGAGATCGAGGAGAAATCCTTCGCTGACTACAACGTCCGCGCCGACATCGTGGAGTCCCTCGCCGACGCCGGGATCACCCACCCCTTCCCCATCCAGGCCATGACCCTGCCGGTGGCGCTTTCGGGCCACGACATCATCGGGCAGGCCAAGACCGGCACCGGCAAGACCCTCGGCTTCGGCATTCCCGCGCTGCAGCGCGTGGTGGGTCCGGACGACGCCGGCTACGACAGGCTCGCCGTTCCGGGTGCACCGCAGGCCCTGGTCATCGTGCCCACCCGCGAGCTGGCCGTCCAGGTGGCCAATGATCTCCAGAACGCTTCCCGCAAGCGGAACGCCCGCATCACCACCATCTACGGCGGCCGTGCCTACGAGCCCCAGGTGGAGGCCCTGCAGAACGGCGTCGAGGTAGTTGTCGGTACTCCCGGCCGCCTCATCGACCTCTACAAGCAGAAGCACCTGGTCCTGAAGAACGTCAAGATGGTCATCCTCGACGAGGCCGATGAAATGCTGGACCTCGGCTTCCTGCCGGACGTGGAAACCCTCATCGCCGGTACCCCCGCAGTCCGCCAGACCCTGCTGTTCTCTGCCACCATGCCCGGCCCGGTCATCGCCATGGCCCGCCGCTACATGACGCAGCCCACCCACATCCGGGCCGCTGATCCGGACGACGAGGGCCTCACCAAGCGCGACATCCGCCAGCTCATCTACCGTGCCCACAGCATGGACAAGATCGAGGTCGTTGCCCGCATCCTGCAGGCACGCGGCCGCGGCCGGACCATCATCTTCACCAAAACCAAGCGCACCGCCGCGAAGGTTGCCGAGGAGCTCGTGGACCGCGGCTTCGCCGCCGCCGCCATCCACGGTGACCTGGGCCAGGGCGCCCGTGAGCAGGCGCTCCGCGCCTTCCGCAACAACAAGGTGGACGTCCTGGTGGCCACCGACGTCGCCGCCCGCGGCATCGACGTCGACGACGTCACGCACGTCATCAACTACCAGTGCGTTGAAGATGAAAAGATCTACCTGCACCGGGTGGGCCGCACCGGCCGCGCGGGCAACAAGGGCACAGCAGTGACGTTCGTCGACTGGGACGACATGCCGCGCTGGGGCCTGATCAACAAGGCGCTGGGACTCAGCGTCCCGGAGCCCGTGGAAACGTACTCCTCCTCGCCGCACCTGTACGAAGAGCTGGACATCCCGGAAGGCACCAAGGGCCGCCTCCCCCGCAACAAGCGTGTGCTGGCCGGCGTCGACGCCGAGGTCCTCGAGGACCTGGGCGAGACCGGCAAGAAGAACACCCGTCCCAGCGGTGGCCGTGACAGCGGGCGCGACAGCAGCCGCGACGCCGGCCGCTCCGGTGCTCGCGACAGCAGCAGCCGCCGCACCAGCGAGCCCGGCGGACGCTCCGGCGACCGCCGTCGTCGTACCTCTGATGCGGCGACCGCCGGCACCAGCCCCGCCCCCGAACCGGTTGCTGCGGCCCCGGCCGAAGGCGAAGTGGACCCCCGTGCCCGCCGCAGCCGGACCCGCACCCGCCGCCGCAACGGCGAAGTGGTGGCCGGTGCCGACAACGGCCCGCAGCAGCGCAGCACCGAGGCATAACAGCCTCGATGACTGACACCGTCTGGGCGCCGGACGGCAGCAACCTGGTGGTTCACGCGGACAACGCGGAGTTCCTCCCCTCGCTGCCGGACGGCGCCTTCACCTTGATATACGTTGACCCGCCGTTCAACACCGGCAGGGTCCAGAAGCGCCAGGAAACCCGGATGGTGCTGAACACCGACGGTGACGGCGACCGCGTGGGCTTCAAGGGGCGTTCCTACGACACCATCAAGGGCGCCCTGCACCGGTACGATGACGCCTTCAGTGACTACTGGTCATTCCTGGAACCCCGGCTCGTGGAGGCCTGGCGGCTGCTGGCTGACGACGGCACGCTGTACCTCCACCTGGATTACCGGGAGGTCCATTACGCCAAGGTGATGCTTGACGCGATCTTCGGCCGGGAATGCTTCCTCAACGAGATCATCTGGGCCTACGACTACGGTGCCCGCGCCAAGTACCGCTGGCCCACCAAGCACGACAACATCCTCGTGTACGTCAAGAACCCGGCGAAATACCACTTCGACAACGCCGAGGTGGACCGCGAGCCGTACATGGCGCCGGGCCTGGTGACACCGGCGAAGCGGGAGCTCGGGAAGCTGCCCACCGACGTCTGGTGGCACACCATCGTCTCCCCAACAGGCAAGGAAAAAACCGGCTACCCCACGCAGAAGCCCGAGGGCCTCATCCGCCGTGTGGTGTCGGCGTCAAGCCGACCCGGTGACTGGTGCCTGGACTTCTTCGCCGGTTCCGGAACCCTGGGCGCCGTGGCGGCCAAACTGGACCGGAAGTTCGTGTGTGTGGACCAGAACCAGCCGGCCATCGATGTGATGGCCAAGAGGTTGGGTGCCAAGGCCGAGTTCACCTCGTTCCCCTAGTCCGAGTAGCAGCAGGTGTCGTTTGAGCGTCCACAACGACGCCTGCTGCGACCTATAAGTGTCAGGGGCAGCCCTCGCCCAACTGGATGCCATGGTCGGTCTGCCGATGCATGAGCACCGATCCGTGGGAATCGCAGATGGCGTTGACCAACAGGGCATAGCCCTCGCCGTTCTGGAAGTTACCCTTCTGGCCGATGGGCGCCGTTGGGTCAAGCTCCCTGAGCGATCCCGGCGGGACAAATGCCCAGACTTCAGCAGCTCCGGGGAAGACACTCGGGAGCCAAGCCCAGTTTCCGTTAATAACAGGTCCCTCGGTACAGTCGGCGCCACAGGCAGCGGGCGGCCGGCTGACGTTAACACAGTCCAGCGCGTTGGCTGCCGTGGGAACAAACACAAAGGCGGCAGCAAGGCCAGCCGCGGCCAGGGATTTCTTGAACATGAATTCTCTCCGTCACTCGTTGGGCACTGCGTTGGACGAGACCTTCAATGGCGCGGCGTTCACCGCTCCCCAGTAAGCGCTAGGGTACTCAGCGTCGACGGTTAGTCAATACGCCGTAGTAAGCTACTGCGCCGCACGCACCACAGCGGTTCCGCTGCCGAGTTCCTCGATCCGCGCCAACACGTCCGCGGTGGTCAGGTTTTCTCCCAGCAGGTTCGGTTTGCCCGCTCCGTGGTAATCCGACGAGCCGGTGATCAGCAGCCCGTGCTTGGCTGCCAGGCCCCTGAGGAATTCCCGCCCCTCCTCGGGGTTGTCGCGGTGGTCGATCTCCAGGCCGACCAGGCCGGCGTCGATCATGTCGAGGTAGGTGCGCTCCCCCACGATCCGGCCCCGGCCAGACGCCACAGGATGCGCGAACACGGGAACACCACCAGCGGCACGGACCAGTTCGACGGCGGTGGCGGGGTCGGGTGCGTAGTGCTGGACAAAGTAGCGCGAATGGGACGTCAGGATGGACGTGAACGCCTCCGAGCGGTCTGCCACCACACCGGCCGCCACCAGGGCATCAGCAATATGCGGGCGCCCCATGGTCGCCCCGGGAGCCACATGGTGGATGACGTCGTCCCACGTCAGCGGGTAGTCTTCGGCCAGCAGGGTCACCATGCGTTCGGCCCGAGTGAGCCGCGCGTCCTTGGCCTTGGTGATCTCTTCAAGCAGCCCAGGGTGGGCGGGATCGTGCAGGTAACTCAGCAGATGCACACTGATGCCTTGCGCGGTCCGGCAGGAGACCTCCATGCCGGGGACCAGGGCCACCCCGTTTTCCAGCGCCGCAAAGGATGCTTCGGCCCAGCCGTCCGTGGAGTCGTGATCGGTCAGCGCCACCACGTCCAGGCCCGCCCGGGCAGCCGAAGCCATCACGTCGGCGGGGGTTTCGGTGCCGTCCGAAACGTTCGAGTGGGCATGCAGGTCAATCCTCACTTGCCCAGCCTAGTTGACCGCGTCCGCGCCGGTATTGGCCCCCGGCTCGGTGCTGGTGAGACGATGGTGCCGTGAACGATGCCGAAAACACCCCGACCTCTGTCTCCCAGCCCCTCGACGAGCGCGTCAACAACCGCTCTCAGCGGCCCAGTTCCGCTGCTTTCAAGGCCTTTATGGCCAGTAACTGGGCGCCGTCCGGGCAGCACGTGCCGGCGCTCGACGCCGTGGCCAACTACGCCGCGGCCCGGCGCAAGGCCATCTCAGAGAAGTTCAAAGGCGAACGCCTGGTCATCCCCGCCGGTCCGCTGAAGGTCCGCTCCAACGACTGCGACTACCGGTTCCGTCCGCATTCCGGCTTCGCGCATCTCACCGGGCTGGGCCTGGATCATGAGCCGGACGCCGTGCTCATTCTGGAACCGGCCGGTGAAGGAAAGGGCGACGGCGGCAGTCACCACCGTGCCACGCTGTACTTCCGTCCGCTGGCCGGCCGGGATACAGAACAGTTCTACGCTGACTCCCGTTCCGGCGAGTTCTGGATCGGTGCACGGCCCACCCTGGCCGAGTTCGAAGCGCGCCTGGGCCTGGCCACCGCCCACATCGATGGACTTGAATCCGCGATCACCAAGAATGTGGGTGCCCCGGAGATCGGCGGCATCTCCATCCGGCTGGTGCGCAAGGTGGACGAGAACATCGACGCCCTGGTGGATACTGCCCGGTACAACACTGCCAAAGACCCGGACAACCTGGACCTGGGTGTCCTGGATGCACTGGATGAAAAGCTTTCCGAAGCCCTGTCTGAACTCCGCCTCTTGAAGGATGAGTGGGAAATCGAACAGATGATGACTGCAGTAGCTGCGACTGTCGAGGGCTTCGTGGAGGTAGTCAAGGCCCTGCCCCGCGCCCTGACCCATGCACGCGGCGAGCGCGTGGTGGAAGGCGCGTTCTTTGCCCGTGCCCGCGAGGCAGGCAATGAGCTGGGCTACGACACCATCGCCGCCGCCGGCAACAACGCCACAGTCCTGCACTGGACGCGGAACACCGGCAGGATCAACGCCGGCGAACTGCTGCTGCTGGACGCCGGCGTTGAAGCGGACTCGCTCTACACCGCCGACGTCACCCGGACCCTGCCTGTCAACGGCACGTTCACCGCAGTCCAGCGCAAGGTCTACGAGGCAGTCCTGGACGCTGCCGACGCCGGATTCGCCGCTGCCCAGCCAGGTGCCAAGTTCCGGGACATCCACACCGCGGCCACCAATGTGTTGGCGGAACGTCTAGCCGAGTGGGGGCTGCTCCCGGTAAGTGTCGAGGAGGCCGTCAGCACGGAAGGCCAGCAGCACCGCCGCTGGATGCCGCACGGCACCAGCCACCACCTTGGCCTGGATGTCCACGACTGCGCCCAGGCAAAGCGCGAACTGTACCTCGACGGCATCCTGACGGAGGGCATGGTCTTCACCATCGAACCCGGCCTGTACTTCAAGAACGAGGACCTGGCCATCCCGGCGGAGTACCGCGGCATCGGGGTGCGGATCGAGGACGACATCCTCATGACGGCCGATGGTCCGGTGAACCTCAGCGCCGCGCTGCCGCGCAAGGCTGACGACGTCGAGTCCTGGATGGCAGGCATCTACCAGGAGCTGGACGGCGGCTTGGCAAGCGGAGACTTCCGCTAGGAGTCTTTGCGTCCAGCGCATCCCGGCAGCGATGCGCTGGACGACCATACCCCTTGGTGAAACTCTCATAACAGTTTTTGGCAATCGCTTGCCAAAAGTTGGCGTTGATGAATACGCTAGCCGCAGAGAATGAAAATCGTAGACTGAGTTTTAGTCTCGGGTCTCTGCCGCAATGTATGTCTTCAAAGGAGAAGTCTCATGGGTATGTCCAAACCGCGTCGCCTCGGCACTATTGCCGCAGCGGCCCTTTCCGTCCTGATGCTTGCCGCATGCGGCGGATCGGGCGGCACAGGCGGTACCACCTCCGGCGCCTCGGGCGGCAAGGTGGACGGCACCGGAAAAAAACTCAGCGTCCTGATGAACGTCACCGCGCAGTACCCCCAGGAACAGCAGGCCTGGTTCAAGGAAATGAGCGCCAAGTTCAAGGCGGAAACCGGAGCCGAGATCCAGTGGGAGACGTTCGCCAGCGCCAATGACGAGATGACCCGGATCCAGACGTCCGTCGTCTCGGGCCAAGGACCTGACGTTTACGGACTCGGCACCACGTTCACCCCCACGGCTTACTCCACCGGGGCGTTTGTGAAACTCGGTGACAACGAATGGAACCAGCTCGGCGGCAAGGACAAGTTCGTTCCCGCGGCGCTCGGCATTTCCGGGCCGGACGAGGGCAACCAAATCGGCATTCCGTTCGTGAGCCGGCCGTTCGTGATGGCCTACAACACTGAACTGCTGGCAGCTGCAGGCATCGACAAGCCCGCCACCACCTGGGATGAATTCACCGAGCAGGCAAAGAAGCTCACCAAGGGTGACCAGTACGGTGTTGCCGTGGCCTACAAGGACAACTTCGACCCCTGGAAGTACATCTGGGGCATGTCCATCCAGGCCGGCAACCCCATCATCGACGGCAGCAAGGTCCGTCTCGATGACCCCATCACCAAGAAGGCCTACGAGACCTACTTCGGCTGGGTGACCAAGGACAAGGTGGTTGACCCCTCCGCTGTTGGGTGGGCCAATCCGCAGGCCCTGGCCGCCTTCGCAGCCGGCAAGGCAGCGTACTTCCCCATGACGTCGCCGCTGTCCATCCCCGCACTGGACGCCTCGGCCGTCAAGGGCAAGTACAAGTACGCCCTGATGCCCACGGTTCCCCCGGGCGAGACCTCCAACCCTTCGGGCGGTAAGCCTGCCGCCAGCATCCTCTCCGGTGACAACCTCGTGGTCGCCGACTACTCGAAGCAGAAGGACCTCGCCTTCGCGTTCATCAAGATGATCACCGACAAGGACGTCCAGCTCAACTACTTCAAGGTATTCGGCCAACTGCCCGCCAACCAGGAAGCCGCGAAGGAGCTCGCAACCAACGAAGTGATTGCACCTGCCCTCGAATCGGGTGCCAAGTCCGTGGCAACGCCCTTCAGCGGTGCATGGGGCGATGTCCAGCTGTCGCTGACCAACGTGGTTGTCCAGTCCATTCCGGATCTTTCCTCCGGCGCAGTCAGCGAATCCAACCTGTCCCAGCGGCTCAAGGACGAACAGGCGAAATCGCAGACTGCACTGGACCGGGCCAAGAAGTAGGACCGACCCACCAACTGCGGAAGGTTACGAAAAATGGCTAGCAGCGTTACCGAGCCCCGGCCGTCGGACAGCAGTCCCGCGGCCGGGGCGGCCGCCGAACCCGGCGAAACCACACCCCCCGGGAAGCGCCGCAAGGGGCTGAGCGAGAAGAACCGGCCCCTGTGGCTCCTGATTCCCGGCGGGCTGCTGATGACGATCGTCATCCTCGTCCCCCTGGCCATGGGCATCTGGATGTCGCTGATCGATCTGGACCAGTACACCCTTCGCCAATGGGTCAGTGCCGAATTCATCGGCATCCAGAACTACATTGAAGCGGCGCTCAGCAGTGAGTTGCTCCGCTCCATCTGGCTGTCTGTTTCCTTCGCGGTGATCTCCACGGTGGTGACCATTCCGCTTGGTGTGGCCGCCGCCGTCGTCACCCAGAACGCCTACCGGGGCCGTGCCGTCGTGCGTTCCATCTTCCTGATCCCCTATGTCCTGCCGTCGTTTGTGGTGGCCAGCGTGTGGCGGACCATGCTGCAGCCGGACGGCATCGTGAACGTGACGCTGACCAACATGGGAATGGACGGCGGGCTGTGGCTTAACGGCCCAAACGCGTACTGGACGCTGGTGTGGGTGGAGATATGGGCGGCCTGGCCGTTCATCTACCTGCTGGCGCTGTCCGGCCTGCAGGCGGTGGACCACGAGGTCCACGAGGCGTCCGCCCTTGATGGGGCACTGTGGTGGAATAAGCTGCGCTACGTGATCTTCCCTTACCTGAAGGGACCGGTTTCGCTCGCCTTCCTGCTTGCCACCCTGAACCACATCAACAACTTCACCCTCCCCTATGTCCTGTTTGGTGCGCCGGCGCCGTCGGATGTGAATGTGCTGCCGATCCTGGTGTACGTCACCAGCTTCCAGAGCTTCCGGTTTGGCCTCAGCGCCGCCATGGCGGTCGTTTCGTTGATCCTGATCGCCATTCCGCTCTTCATCTATCTGCGCGCAGTCCGGCTTGATGTGCACGAAGGAGGAAAGAAATGACCATCGACACGGCAAACCCGATCGAGCAGCAGAAGAAGCAGCCCATCCGGCGTGACGCAGCCCTGGAGGTCACACGCCTCATGCCGAGGCCGCTGCTGGCCATCCTCACGGTCCTGCTCTGCGCCCTGGTCCTCGTTCCCATCGTGTACATCTTCCTGGCCTCGCTGAACACGGATGTGGGAGTCGCCAGCGGCGAGTTCTGGCCGAGCAGCTTCTCCTTGGACAGCTACACCAAAATCTGGGATTCCGTGGGTCTGGCGAAAGCCATCGGCAACAGCCTGATCGTTTCCGGGGCCACGGCCATTGTCTCCGCGATCATGGCCATTGGCACGGCGTACGTGCTGGTGCGGTTTGAGTTCGTCGGGCGCCTGACGGTGCTGCGCGGGCTGCTGGGTCTCCAGTCCGTCCCGGGCACCCTGATGCTACTGCCGGTCTTTGTGCTCTTCTCCTCGGCCGGAACTTACTTGGGTGTGACCGTTATCGGCACGCTCTGGGGCCTGTTTATCGCCTACCTGACGTTCGCCCTGCCGTTCTCAACCTGGGTGATGGTCACGTACCTCCGCGGCCTGCCGCGGGAATTGGAGGAAGCGGCGCGCATCGATGGCGCTTCCAACCTCGGGATCCTGTTCCGGATCATCATTCCGCTCAGCTGGCCCGGGATCATCGTTTCGGCGATTTTTGCCTTCCTGCTGGGCTGGAATGACGTGCTTTTCGCGTCGGTGTTCACACGGCCGGACACGCACACTGCCGCAGTTGCGCTGCAGGTCTTCGCGTCCGCGGTTGAGGGTGGCGCAATCCCCGTGTACTCCCAGCTGATGGCGGCCTCACTGGTCTGTGCCGTCCCTGTGGTGGTCCTGTACTTCATGTTCCAGAAGTACCTCGTGGGCGGCCTGACCGCCGGCGGCGTCAAGTAAGGCCGCTTCGAACAACAAACAACTCCGCCCGGTACAGCCGTTGCTGTTCCGGGCGGAGTTGTTTGTTTATTGCGGCCTTGTTCCTCGGGCCGTGGGTCAATCTGGCCTCCGGCGACGCCGCTTAGGGTGTGGATTCGCCGGAGTCCTTGGAGGAGTCAGGCTGGGAGTGCGCCCGGGACCCATCTGTCGCGGGCTGCTCTGACCCGGCCTGTCCCTGTTCCGTGCCACGCTGGCCTGTGGTGGCCTGGTCTGAGACACGGACGCCGTACTGCGGCCGGCCGTCAGGGAGGTCCGGGTAGCGGACGGCGGCAGCGGGAGCCTTCGCCGGCTGGGCCGCTGCCTCCGGCTGGGTGACCTGGTCCGGGCCGGTGGCCTGGCCCACGCCTTGGGCTGTCCCTTGGCCCGAAGTTCCGGCACCCTGCTGTCCGTAGGGGTCATTCCAACTGGCAGGGCGTGCGGGTGCCGGACCAGGCTGATTGCCCGGCTGGCCCGGCTCGCCGCGGTGCTGACCCTGGTGACCCGTTTGGCCGTACTGCTGGTTCTGGTAGCCCTGGGGATTGTATGGGCCGGCTGCTGCGTCCGAGCGGGTCATGGGCAGTTGCTGGAGCAGCCGGCGCGCATCATGGGCAGCTTCCACCGACACCACAACGTCGTAGCTGGTGGCCACCACCTGGCTTGTTGAGGTGAAATCCCGCTTTCCGCGCTGCATGGCATACGTGACGATGCCGAACAGCATAAAGAAGGCAGCCCCCATCAGCACAGACGCCAGGATAGAGAAGTAGCCGGGCGATGGTGCGAAGAAGGAAAGCATGACGCCAACGAAGAGTCCGAACCACATACCGCTGAGCGCCCCGGAGAGAGCCACCCGGGGGTAGCTGAGGCGGCCAGTCACCCGCTCAACCATCTTCAGTTCGTTGCCCACGATGGAAACCATCTGGACCGGGAACTGCTGGTCGGCGAGGTAGTCCACCGCCTTCTGGGCATCCAAGTAAGAGGTGTACGAGCCTACGGTGTCACCGGTGGGCACCGTGCGGGCGTCGTCGGGCCCACTGGGGCCACCGGCCTTGGGAGCACCAAAAATGTTTGACATACATCCATTCTTGCCCATCAGCATGTATGCCGCCTGTAAATTCAGCTAAAAGAGAGCAGACTCGGTAGCCTGTAGACGTGAGTACAAATCTTTCGCGCGTCTTCGTGGCCCGCCTGCTGGGTCTTGACGTCTTCGACCCCTTGGGCGACCGCCTGGGCAGGTTGCGCGATGTGGTGGTGCTCTCGCGCGGCAGCCGCGGCGCCCCGCACGTGGTGGGCATCGTCGTCGAAGTTCCCGGTAAAAAGCGCGTCTTTGTGCCGATGACACGCATTACCTCCATCGACCAGACACAGATCATCTGCACGGGTCTGGTCAACCTCCGGCGCTTTGAGCAGCGCGGCGCGGAGACGCTGGTGGTCGCGGAAATGTTCGACCGCCGCGTGACGCTCCGTGACGGCAGCGGCGACGCCACCATCGAGGACATCGCCATGGACCAGCACCGGTCCCACGACTGGTTCGTGAGCAAGCTGTTCGTCCGCCGCGGCCACTCCCTGTCCCCGCTCAGCCGGCTCCGCCGGAACGAGACCATGATCATCGACTGGGCCGACGCCCTCCAAGGTGCCCGCACCGAACCCCAGGCAGCCACTCAGTTCGTGGCCAACCACGAGGACCTCAAACCTGCTGACTTCGCCGAGGCGCTGCAGGAAATGAGCGACAAACGCCGCTTCGAAGTGGCCAGCGAACTCCAGGATGAACGCCTGGCCGATGTGCTGCAGGAAATGCCCGAAGACGACCAGGTGGAGATTCTCTCCGCCCTCGACGTCGAGCGCGCGGCGGACGTCCTGGAGGAAATGGACCCCGACGACGCCGCCGACCTCCTCGCCGAGCTTCCTTCTGCACAGGCGGAGGAGCTTCTCCGCCTCATGGAACCCGAAGGCGCCGAGGACGTCAGGCGGCTCCTCGAATACGACGAGGACACGGCCGGTGGCCTGATGACGCCTGTTCCGGTGATCCTCCCCCCGGAGGCAACTGTCGCCGAGGCACTGGCCCACGTCCGCCGTGAGGAACTCTCCCCCGCCCTCGCCTCGTCCATCTTCATCACCCGGCCCCCATTGGAAACTCCCACGGGACGGTTCCTGGGCGTTGTGCACATCCAGCAGCTGCTCCGCTATCCGCCGCCGGAACCCCTGGGCAACCTCGTGGACAAGAACCTTGAGCCGGTCTCCGACCAGGCCCACATCAGCGAGGTGGCGCGCACGCTCGCCACCTACAACCTGAACTGTCTTCCCGTGGTCAATGACGCAGGCCGGCTCGTGGGGGCGGTGACTGTTGATGACGTTTTGGATCATCTGTTGCCGGATGACTGGCGCGCCTATGATGGCGAAGCCCCGGTAAGGAAACTGGGAGGCCGCATTGGCTGACACCGGCGCCCCCAAGAATCCCAACAAGAAGGCAGCGGCCAAGGGCGGACTCGACACACCCCTGAGTGGCCGCCAGCGCATCCTGCCGAAGTTCTCACCCGACCCGGATGCATTCGGCCATGCGACGGAAGGCTTCGCCCGGTTTATGGGCACGCCGCAGTTCCTGGTCTACATGACGGTCTTCGTCGTCATCTGGCTGGCCTGGAATACGTGGGCACCGGCGGAGTGGCAGTTCGATTCGCGCCTCCTGGGCTACACCCTCCTGACACTCATGCTTTCGCTGCAGGCCTCCTACGCGGCCCCGCTGCTGCTGCTGGCCCAGAACCGGCAGGACGACCGGGACAGGGTCTCCCTCCAGCAGGACCGCCAACAGGCGGCACGCAACCTGGCCGACACCGAGTACCTCACGCGGGAGCTGGCGTCCCTGAGGATTGCGCTGCGCGAGGTTGCCACCCGCGACTACGTCCGGGCCGAACTACGGACACTCCTCGAGGACATGCTGGAAGCGCAGGAGGAACTGCGGACCCACGATCCCGCCGGATCCGGCAGCCACGAGTCCCCGCGTGAGAAGGTCAAGGAAAAGCTGAAGGAAAAGCGCGACAAACAGCGGAACCCCCGCACGCAGCAGATTCCGAAGGTCAAACCCAGCCATGTCGCCAACGACACTGTTGCCAAAGACGCCGTCACCAAGGACGCCGTCGCCAAGGACGCCGTCGCTACCGACCCCGCAATCCAGGACCCGGCCGTCCCCAAGCACATCCCCACCACCGAAAGCTGAGCCCCGCCCGCATGAGCGCCTCCCTGGAGCAGGCAGTCCACGCTGCGCTGGCCACCGTGATCGATCCTGAGCTCCGCCGTCCCATCACGGAACTGGGCATGGTGGAGTCCGTGGATGTCGCTGCGGACGGCCGGGTCAGGCTGGCTGTCCTGCTGACCATCGCGGGCTGCCCCCTGCGCGGGACCATTACCGCAGACTCCGAGAAGGCGCTGTCCGCAGTCCCGGGCGTGACCGCCGTCGAGGTTGAACTGAAAGTGATGAACCAGGCCCAGCGGGACGCCCTGAAGGAACAGCTCCGCGGCGCCTCCGGGCAGCGCGGGATTCCGTTCAACGAGCCGGGGTCCCTGACCAAGGTGTTCGCGGTGGCAAGCGGCAAGGGTGGTGTGGGCAAGTCATCGCTGACCGTCAACCTTGCCTGCGCCCTGGCCGCCCAGGGCCTCCGTGTGGGCATTGTGGACGCCGACGTCCATGGCTTCTCGGTTCCGGCCCTGATGGGCATCACGCAGGCGCCCACCCGGGTGGACGACATGATCCTGCCCCCGGTGGCCTACGGCGTAAAAGTGATTTCCATCGGTATGTTCGTCGCCGGAAACCAGCCGGTTGCCTGGCGCGGGCCGATGCTCCACCGGGCCCTGGAACAGTTCCTGACGGACGTCTACTTCGGCGACCTCGACGCCCTGTTCCTCGACCTGCCGCCCGGCACCGGTGACATCGCGATTTCGGTGGCCCAGTTGCTGCCGAAGGCTGAGATCCTGGTGGTCACCACACCCCAGGCCGCAGCTGCCGACGTCGCCGAGCGCGCCGGTGCCATTGCCACCCAGACAGGTCAGACGGTGGCCGGCGTCATCGAGAACATGTCATACCTGGAAATGCCCGACGGCGGGAGGATGGAGCTGTTCGGAAGCGGCGGTGGGGCGGTCCTCGCCGAACGGCTCACAACGACGGTGGGCACCGATGTGCCGCTCCTGGGACAGATTCCGCTAGACATCCTGCTGCGGGAAGGCGGCGACGCCGGCACGCCCATCGTGCTTGGCCGGCCAGACACTCCGGCGGCCATTGCTTTGACCGGCATCGCCGGAAAACTTGCTGCCAGGCCCAGGGGCCTGACGGGGATGAAACTGGGCCTGCAGCCGCGTTAACGCAACGCTGCCCACCAGAGGCAGCGGGGGCCTAGTGTCCTGCGCCTGAAATTCGTCTCCTAATTGTAAAATGTGGCATGGCGAATGTTGGGCGGCCAAAGGCCGTGTTGGAGTTGTCGGACGAGGAACGTGAAACGCTGGAGCGGTGGTCGCGGCGGCGTAAGTCCTCCCAGGCCTTGGCGATGCGTTCCAGGATCGTACTGGCCTGCGCTGACGGGTTGACGAATCTGGCCGCGGCGGCGCGGTGCGGGGTTGATTCCCATACCGTGGCCAAGTGGCGGCGCCGTTTCCTGGAACGGCGACTGGATGGGCTGATGGACGAGCCGCGGCCCGGCCGTCCAGCCAGCATCACCACCGATCAGGTCGAAGACGTGATCGTCGCGACCTTGGAATCGACGCCGAAGAATGCGACCCACTGGTCGCGGGCAAAGATGGCCGAACGGTCCGGGCTATCGAGATCAACGATCGGCCGGATTTGGAAGGCGTTCGAACTCAAGCCGCACCGCGCCGACGGCTTCAAACTCTCCAACGACCCACAGTTCGTCGAGAAGGTCTACGACGTGGTCGGCCTGTATCTGAATCCACCCGAATCGGCGGTGGTGCTCAGCGTTGACGAAAAGTCCCAAGTCCAGGCCCTGGCCCGGTCCCAGCCGGCATTTCCGATGATGCCGGGCATGCCTGAGAAACGGACCCACGACTACGTCCGGCACGGGACCACCACCCTGTTCGCGGCGCTGAACACCGCGGACGGCTCCGTGATCTCCAGCCTGCACCGCAAGCACCGCGCCACAGAGTTCCGCAGTTTCCTGATCAAGATCGACTCCCAGGTCCCGGCGGACCTGGACGTGCACCTGATCTGCGATAACTATCAAACCCACAAGACGCCGACCGTCAAAGCCTGGCTGGAAAAGCACCCCCGCTTCCATATGCATTTCACCCCGACCTACTCGTCCTGGATCAACCAGGTCGAACGGTTCTTCGGCTTCGTCACCGAGGACCTCCTGCGGCGCAGCGACCACCGCAGCGTCCAGGCCCTCGAGGCCGACCTCCGCAGCTGGGTCAAAGCATGGAACGATAACCCCACCCCATTTATCTGGACCAAAACCGCAGAGCAGATCCTCGAATCACTCGGCAGACTTTTGAAGCGAACTTCAGGCGCAGGACACTAGGTAACTGCGGGCGACCTTACGCCACCCCCTGCGAGCACGAACACGCCTGCATCCGATGCCCCCT
>NZ_JAKFFD010000048.1:0-17263 GCF_036675385.1 Pseudarthrobacter sp.
GCATGACATGGGCCTCGTCCTGGCGGTTGTGGGTTATAAGCCGGATGACGGCGATAGCTTCAAGGCGTGCGGTCTGTTCGGTTGTGGTTGCCATGGTTGGTTCTCCTCTTCGGTTGGTGGTGCGCTGTTTTTCGGTGAGTCCGGCCCAGGTCCCGGCGGGTTCCGGGTGGGCTGTGATGTACGCCCGGCATGTGCCGAGCGCGGGACAGCCAAGGCATGCCCTGGCCGCGTCTTGTGCCGTTTTGTCGTCGTTGGCTGCCCAGACGGCGCGGCGGTCCAGGCAGGGCACGATGGCCCCGGAGCGGATCAGGAGGCCTAGACGGCCCATCAGTCCGGCGTGGGCGTCCAGGCGCGCCTGGTCGTCGTGCTGGTGGCCGCGTGCGGCCTGCCGTGGCTGGTTAGGCCGCTGATCGAATCCCATGATCCTTGCCCCCGATCTCTTGTTTTAACCCTGCCGTGCTAGTTGGCTCCACTAAGGGCCGGGCACTTCCGCATTCCTCCAGAAACCGCCGGGGAACGCAGCATGGACGATGGGGTTGTAGTGGGCCCAGTCCAGGGGCAGACCGGCGATGGCCGCCGCGACGGCGAATGCCCCGCTGGGCAGGTAGAGGCCGTCGTCGGTGTGGCGTTCGTACACGTGTTTCCAGTAGTAGGTGGAGAGGTCGCTGATGTTGGGTTTGGCGGGGACGAGACGGCGGGCGCACCACTGGGCGGCGGCCAGGATGTCCCGGAGGGTGGTTTCATGGAGCAGTTCCTCACGTGCGGCGGGGACGTTGATCCGGGAGAGCTGTCCGGGGTTGCCGTTGCCCCAGAGGTGGAGCCTGGGGTGGTCGTTGAGGATGGCTACGACGCGCGCGGCGATGCCTGCGTGGATGACGGTCATGGGGTGTCCTTTTTCATGGTCATTGTGGGGTGCCCCTTTCGTGGCAGTGGCAGCAGGGACCGGGGCGTGATTGTCACGCCGCCGGGGGACAGACAGTGATGGCTCCGTGTTCCGCGTTCCTGACATATAGGGGTGAGGAACGCGGAACGCTTCACGTTCCTTGTTCCCACCCGTTCCTTGAGGAACAAGGAACGCCCGCATCAGAAGCCCGCCGCCGTCTGGAATTGTTGCCGGTAGACCTTCAATGCCAGGGTTGCCCGGTCACTGCCCCATCCAATGCGTTCCTTGACGTCACGGACGGATTCCGGCGGCGGGTCCAGGTCTTTCAGGATGGCCAGGTCTTGCCCCGGCACGGTTTCGGGAATGCAGTCCCCGGCAGCGGGTGCCCACACCCTCCAGGAGCCGTCACGGTTCAGGCGGAACGTTCCTGCCAGCGGTTCCTTCTCGCCCGCCGGGCTTGCGGCCCTCAGCCCGCCGTGACGGTCCTTTTGCAGGACCAGTTGGCAGGAACCACCACGCCCGGGCGCGAAGGGTTCCTTGATCCGGACGCGTAGGGATGTTCCGCCGATGGACCTCATTTTCGCCGCCGTCCCCGTCGGTCCCTTGGTGTCCGGGTTCTTGGCGACGTGGTCAATGACTATGAGGCAGCACCCTGCCCGGGCCAGCGGCTTGAGCGCGTGCATGTGCGCGATGGTGAAGTCATCCGGGCTGTTGGAGTTGAGGTTCATCACGGGGAGCAGTTCCCCGATGCTGTCCATGACCACCACGGACGGCACCCAGTCCCGCAGGTCCGCAACGGTGGCCATGAGGTCTGGCCGGTCCTCGGGTTCCTTGTACCGGAACCGGCCTAGGTCCGCGAGCGCCTGTTTCGGCGCGCCGAGTTCCAGGAGCCTGGCGACCGTTGAGGCCATGCCGTTGTGGTCCAGGTCCACCACGGCGGCGGAACCTCCCTTCGCGAGGGCCTCCGCGACAGCTGCCAGTGCCACCCACGTCTTTCCTGACTCGGGCTCCCCGAACAGCATGTTGACCTGGCCCGCGTAGAACACCGCTGCACCGTCGTTCCGGAACAGGTGGGACGGTTCCGGAGGCTTGGGCAGGGTTCCGGCCAGCAGGGCAGCCACGTCGCCGTAGACCACAGCCGGCGGCGTGTTCCGCGTTCCTGCCCCCTCGGTGTCAGGAACGCGGAACACCTCTGATGCATGATGTGGTTCAGGATGAACCGGCCCGTACATCCCGTTGGGCGCATCGGTCAGCGCGAGGTACGGATTTGTCATGGCGTTCCACCGCCGCCCCGGCTCCAGTCTTTGCCCAGCCGGGCAGCCAGCTCCCATGGCTGGAAGCCCAGCCGCTCCAGGCGACGGCCCTCCCGGATCAATTCCCACGGTTCCAGGCCCATCACCACCGGGGCCACCAGAAAGCCCTCCGGGTGGCTGTCCAGGGGGTCCCGGCGTCCGCACTCCATCGGCGGACACCGCAGCGACTCCCGGCGGCGGCGGATTAGACTAGTGGACGGATCAAGTTTTCCGGCCCCCACTGCTTCCCGGCTTTGGGGGCTTTCTTGTTCCATGGACGTTCGGCCAGGGAATTTAGACGGCGGTGGCAACACGGCGTTCAGATTCACCGCACGCCTACCATGTGTTCGTTTTCGTAGGCCTCGACGTCGGTGAGGCGGTAGCGGACAGCGCCACCGATCTTCACATACGCGGGTCCGCGGCCTTCATAGCGCCACTGTCCAAGGGTGCGGGCCGGGACTTGCCAGCGCTCTGCTAAATCGGTCGCCGTGAGATGCCTTGGCTGCTGTTCTATGGGCATAAATTCCTCCAATAACGCCTTGTTGCGTCCCGCAACACTTCGATGTAACCGCATAGACAGTTCACGACACAACAGGTTGTTGCAAGTAACAACACCAGCGCGTACCGTAACAACATGAACAAGGCTGAAGACACCAAGCATCAGGAAGCATCCCTCCCCTGGGAGGCGGCGTTCGCAAAAGTGCTCGCCCGTCGTCGGCAAGAGCGCGGCATGTCACAGACCGAATTGGCCCGGCGCGCCACAGAAGCAGGATTGCCACTCTTCCAGCAGCAGATCCAGCGCATCGAAAACCTTGCCCGGCCAGTCCGGCTGAACGAAGCTGTAGTACTCGCGCGCCTTCTGGATCAAGACCCGTGGGTCATGATTCGTGAAATGGTTGATGATGCGTCTGCGAGGGACATTGTCAGCACCGCGCTTGAGATGGCAGACAATGCCGCGCTCCGCACAATCGCCACAATTCGGGACGAGTGGCATCGGTTCTCCGAGGCTGTCGACTATGCCGACGGTTGTTTGGCTGACTACATCCGGTACAAGAGGACAAGGGGGGCTGAGAACTCGGACGAAGTTGAATACTTCCGACGGAAACAGGCCCGGCTCGTGGCGACTCAAAAGGTCCTATTCGGTTCCGTATTGGCACGTGTACTAGATGACTGGGATGAGCCCCACCTCGCGAACGCCCCTGATGAAGACGAGGAGGCCTGACAATGGCCCGTGCATGGATTCAGGACGAATGGCTCGACGCCAACCGCCAACCGACAGCCAGAAACGGCACCGGCAGTAGATGGCGCGTGTACTGGTGGGAGGAAACGCAGACAGGACGCCGTCGCCGCTCCAAAAGGTTCCAGCGGAAACCCGACGCGCAGCAGTACGCCGCCAAACTCGACAACGACCTCAGAGCGGGCACCTACCGGCCACCGGAACACGCCGAAACCCTCCTGGCCGACGTCGCCGCCGAATGGCTCAGCACCCGTCTCGATATCAAGCCGGCCACATACCTGCACTACGGCCGGAGCCTCCAGGCCTACGTCCTCCCACAATGGGGATCACGGAGAATCGGCACCATCACGAAACCTGAGGTCGCCGCATGGATCAGCGCACTAGCCGCAGGTACGGCACCGGCATGCGGCAAAGTCCGGGGCAGCAATCCGGCCGAGTATGAGCCCAGACCAATGCGGGGCCCGTTGAAGCCCTCGAGTCTCGGGCACGTTCACACCGTGCTGTCTGCCGTCCTCGCATGGGCAGTGGAAACGGACCGGATCAGCCGCAACCCCGCGGCCGGTGTCCGGCTGCCACGAGTCGCCGCACCGGGACACGTCTACCTCAGCCACAACCAGGTGGAGGAGCTGGCCACCGCTGCCGAGGAACTCACCGGACGTCCGACAGACGGAACCCTCATCCGATTCCTGGCCTATACAGGCCTCCGGATCAATGAGGCCCTCGCGCTGAAAGTCTCAGCCCTTGACCTCATGCGCGCCCGCGCCGCCGTCAACGCAACGTGGACGCTCGACAGGGCTGGGAAAAAGGTACTGGGAACGCCTAAGACCCACGAGAAACGAGCCGTGCCGCTAGGGTTCCTCGTCAACGAACTGCTGGAACTCACCGCGACCCAAGCGCAGGACGCCTACGTATTCCAGACTCCCACCGGAGAGGCGCTGAACGACCACAACTGGCGGAACCGCGTGTTCAACCTCGCAGTCCGGGACGCTGACCTTGACGGACTCGGGATGACGCCGCACAAGCTCCGCCATACGGCAGCAAGCGCCGCGATAGGGTCCGGAGCCGACGTCAAAGTTGTTCAGCTCATGTTGGGGCACAAGGACGCAACGGAAACCCTCAATACCTATGGCCACCTTTGGCCTGATCGGCTGGACGAAGTCTCCGCATCCCTCGAAGCGGCCAGGAGGGCGGCTCTTAGCGCCCGGAGCAATGTCTCCAAAATGTCCCCACGCAGCGCTTAGCCCGGACCCGGGGACCGTTAGGCAACGCACGCAAAAACCCCCGATTCCCTGCAATTGCAAGGAACCGGGGGTATGCACTCTTCGCTAAAAGAGTGGGCCCTGTGGGGATCGAACCCACGACCCACGGATTAAAAGTCCGATGCTCTACCAACTGAGCTAAAGGCCCCAGCCGACGGTCAAACGACCGATCAGCCCAGTCCATTTCTGGACGTAAAATACTTTACCCCACACACGGGGCGGCTTTGACACGCAAGTTGTCCGCCGCCGTCGTATGTTCCGAATTCCGGACAGCGTTACCCGCGCTGGCAAGGTCCATCCTGGCTGCAAACAGCACTCGATTTCCCGCGCGGCACAGGAGTAGCGTGGGGGCATGAGCGAACAAGCAGGACCCAGTCACTACGGCGGAGCCAACCGGCATCACAAGCCCAAGCCGTTCGCCCCCATCGACTTTGAGCCGTTCGCAGGCGGCCCCGATCCTGCGCGCGTCTCCGAGGCCGCCCACCTCGCCGCCCAGGCACTGGTGCGCCACGGACGCGACAGCGACGATCCCGTCATCACCGAACGCCTAGTCAAGCTGACCGACGAGCAGGGCCTGGAGGCCATCGCGGAGATGTGGGCGGAAAGCCCGGCGCGTTCGCTGCCCGGCGCCCTCTGGCGGCTGTACGCCCTGCGCGCCGCCACCGTCCAGGACCCCGAACGGATCTCCGTGTACTTCCGGGCAGGCAAGGACACCGCGCAGGTTTCCAACGTGGTGGCCGGCGCCGCTGAACCGCCGGGAGCCGAGGAAATGCGGACCATGGCTGACGCCATTCTCTCCGGAGCGTTCGACGGCGAGTTCGACGTCGCGCTGGAACGTTCCGCCGCGTTCTGCCGCGTGGTGGCGCTGGGCCAGGCGACGATCGCCGACGGTGCCGAGCTCGGCAACGAGGCCCACGCAAGCAAGCTCACGCGCAACTCGCACCAGCTCGTGAAGACGGCCGAGGACCTTGAACATGCGGCAAACGCCTGGCGGCTGGGCGAGCTCGACTGAACCACCGGCGCCGATCTGTCAATGTTGACTTGGGCCAAGCAACGTAGAACACTGAAACTGGTGTCGAGCCGCGAAACCCCCGGGCTTCAACAATTAGCCGCCTAGAGCGGCCTACCGCCGAGAGGCGTATCCGGTTCGGCACCATTTTTTTGCGCCTGTTTACAGGCCGCGGCAACTGGGCCGGTAGTATCAACATCAGCTGCTGGCCTGCGTCAAGTTACAAGTGGGCGGCCCCCGACCCCTGCACATCCCCGGAGACCGGTACCCAACGTGAAGCTGCGCCTTTTTCCCCAGGAGCCCGCAGGGCTGATCCTGCTGTCCCAGATGGCCCAGCAAATTGTGCATGCCAGCGCCACCATGGCAGAGATCCTTGGCGTACCTGCCACGGAGCACGCCAAGCTCGTGGACGACATGCACAACCACGAGGCCAGGTCCGGCGAACTGCACTTTGCCTTGCTCACGCACATGCGCACGAGCTTTGTGAACCCGCTCCCCCGCGAAGACATGTACGCGCTGTCCCGCTACCTCAACGAGGCCCTCGAGAAGCTGGACGGCGCCGCGGAACTTGTTTTCCTGTACCAGCTGGACCGCCTGCCGCGGCGGGCGGCCGACCAGCTCGAGATCATCAGCCGGCAGGCCGAGCTCACTGTGGACGCCATGCGCCGGCTCGACAACCTCGACGACCTCGAGGACTACTGGATCGAGATCCTCAGGCTCGCCAAACGCGCGGAACGGACCCACCGGGTCTGGGTGGCGGACATGATCCGGGACATGAAGTGGGCGCAGTATTCCCGTAACCGCGACGTCGCCAACCAGCTGGTGGAAGTCACCAAGGACATGCGCCGCATCGCTACCCAGGTAGGCAGCATCATCGTCAAGGAATCCTGACGTGACGGCAGTGATTTTCGGCATTGTGGTCCTGCTGACCGCAGTGTTTGCCTTCCTCAACGGCTTCAGGGACGTCTCCACCTCCGTGGCGTTGGCTGTCCGCACCAGGGCGCTCACACCCAGCGTTGCCGTGCTGCTGGCTGCCTGCTTCAATTTCCTGGGCGCCATGATCAGCGCCACCGCAGTGGTTGCTGTCAGCCACACGTGGATCCACCTGCCCGACGGCGAAAGCGGCCTCAGCATCCTGGTTTCGTCCCTGGCAAGCGCCTCTGCCTGGGGCCTGCTGATGTGGTGGCGGGGCATCCCGGCTTCCTCGACGCACGCCCTGGTGGGCGGGCTGGCCGGGGCAGGGCTCGCCAGCTTGGCCGTGGGCGGGGCGGGAGTGGGCAGCGTTGACCATTCCCTGCTGGTCCAGGTCATCCTGCCGCTGGTGCTCTCACCCGCCGTCGCTTACATTGGCGCGTACCTGCTGGTATTCCCAACGACCTGGGCGGCGCGCTACGCCCAGCCCAGCGTCATCAACCAGCGCTTCCGCCGCAGCCAGGCCATCGCGGCAGGGGCCGTGGCGTTCGGCCACGGCATGCAGGACGGCCAGCGTGTGGGCGCCGTGCTGCTCCTGGCCCTGGTCGCGGCAGGATACGCCGACGGCGAGAGTATCCCCCTGTGGGTGGCACTGGTATCCGCCCTGATGATCACGGCCGGAACCCTCTTTGGCGGCTGGCGGATCTCCCACACCATCGGCTACAAGATCACCAGGGTGGACCCGTTGCGGGGCTCCGTGGCCCAGACTTTCAGCGGCGTGATGCTGTTTCTCGGGGCGATCGCGTTGCAGTGGCCCCTCTCCACCACCCACACTGTCACCGCGGCCGCGCTGGGGGCCGGCGAGAACCAGCACTTCTCAGTCACCAACCGGAAACTGGTCATGCAGATCCTGGCCCTGTGGGTCCTCACCCCTGCTGCAGCCGCGGCCGGGGCCTTCGTGCTGGCCCTGGCGATGTCACCTTTGGCGGGCTGAGCGCAAGCCTTAAACGCCGCGGGGATTATCCGAAGCGGCCGGAGACGTAGTCCTCGGTGGCCTTCACGTTGGGGTTGTTGAAGATTGTCTGGGTGTTCCCGTATTCGATCAGCTTGCCCGGCTTGCCGGTACCGGCGATGTTGAAGAACGCCGTCTTTTCCGAAACGCGGGCGGCCTGCTGCATGTTGTGGGTCACGATCACCACGGTGTACTGGTCCTTGAGATCGTTGATAAGGTCCTCGATGGCCAGCGTGGAGATCGGGTCCAGCGCGGAGCACGGCTCGTCCATGAGGATCACCTGCGGTTCCACCGCAATGGCACGAGCGATGCAGAGGCGCTGCTGCTGGCCGCCTGACAGGCCGGACCCGGGCTTCTCCAGGCGGTCCTTGACCTCGTTCCAGAGGTTGGCGCTCTGCAGGGACCTCTCCACGAGGACGTCGGCCTCGCCCTTGGAGATCTTCTTGTTGTTCAGCTTGACGCCGGCCAGCACGTTGTCGCGGATGGACATGGTGGGGAACGGGTTGGGCCGCTGGAAGACCATGCCGATCTGCGAACGCACCGTCACGGGGTCCACGCCGGGGCCGTAGAGGTTGTCGCCGTCCAACAGGACTTCGCCTTCGACGCGGGCGCCGGGCAGAACCTCGTGCATGCGGTTCAGGGTGCGCAGGAACGTGGACTTGCCACAGCCTGAGGGACCGATGAAGGCCGTTACGGACTTGGCCTCGATGTTGATGGTGACATCCTCCACGGCCAGAAAATCGCCGTAGTACACGTTCAGGTCTTTGACGTCGATGCGCTTAGACATGGTGTTCCTTCACTTGCTGGGGTACGGATTGAAGTCTAGGGTTTGGCCGCGAGGACCGGAATGGCCTGCTGAAAAAAATTTCAGCGGCCGGTTTTGGGCGCAAAGGTCCTGGCGATCAGCCGGGCGCCAAGGTTCAGCACCATTACCAGGATGATCAGCACCAGGGCGGCGCCCCAGGCCCGCTGCGAGGACGGGTCCGGGTTCGCCGGCGAGGTGGGGTTCAGGATCTGGGTATAGATGAACGTGGGTAGCGAGGCCATCCAGCCGCCGAACACGTTGTTATTGATGCTGGTGGCAAACCCGGCGGTGACCAGGATGGGCGCAGTCTCACCGATAACGCGGGCGATCGCCAAGGTGACGCCGGACGCGATGCCGGAGATCGCCGTCGGGATAACCACCTTGAGGATGGTGCGCCACTTACGCACACCCAACGCGTAGGCCGCTTCGCGCAGTTCGTTGGGGACGATCTTGAGCATTTCCTCGCTGGAACGCACCACGACAGGAATCATCAGGACCGAAAGTGCGACGGCGGCGACGGCACCGGTCTTGGTGCCGGGCCCCACCACGGCGAAGAAGAACGCTGCGGCGAACAGGCCGGCCACGATGGACGGGATGCCGGTCATAACGTCCACAAAGAACGTGATGGCGCGGGCCAAACGGCCGTCGTGGCCGTACTCCACCAGGTAAATGGCGCTCAGCAGTCCGACGGGCACGGAGATCACGGTGGCTACCAGCGTGATCTGGATGGTACCCAACAGGGCGTGGTAGATGCCACCGATAACGGGGGCGCCCTCTTCAACGGCCTTATTGTCGTAGACGCCCGTGACGCCGTTCATGGAGCTGGTGAGGAAGCCCGGGGAGATGAGGCCGGGGACTCCGTTGACCAGCACCGTCCAGATCACGGAGATCAGTGGGAGCAGCGCGATCAGGAACGAGCCCACCACCAGGCAGGTGGCCAGCTTGTCCTTGGCTTTGCGGGAGCCTTCCACCGCGGCGCTCCAGCCCACCAGGCCGGCAGTGAAGAGGATGGCCGAGACGATGCCCCAGCCAAAGGCATTGAACCCGATGAGTGCCAGGATTGCGGCGCCCACGATGAGCGCGAGTCCCAGGACAACGTACGGCGCGTACTTGGGTAGCTGGCCTTTGGTGAGGGCTGAACGCTTACTGCGCACGGGGGTAAGAGTGGAGGACATTTAGTTGGCTCCCGAGAATTCTTTGTGCCGGGTGATGATCCAGCGGGCGATCATGTTGACTCCCAGGGTGATCACAAAAAGGACCAGGCCGGCAGCGATCAGCGTGCTGACTTTGAGGCCACTCGCTTCGGGAAAGTTCAGCGCGATCTCCGCGGCGATGGTCTGGTTGCCGGACGTGATCAGGCTGGCTGTCAGGGCACCGGAGGAGAGGACCAGGGCAACTGCCATGGTCTCGCCCAGCGCACGGCCCAGGCCCAGCATGACGGCGCTGATGATGCCCGGACGGGCGAACGGCAGGACCGCCATTTTGATCATTTCCCAGCGCGTGGCACCGAGGGCCAGGGCGGCTTCCTCATGGAGCTTGGGCGTCTGCAGGAAGATTTCGCGGCTCAGTGACGTGATGATCGGCAGGACCATCACCGAGAGCACAATGCCGGCGGTCAGGATGGTTTTGCCGGTGGCAGAGGCGGGACCTTGGAAGATGGGCAGCCAACCCATGTTCCCGGCCAGCCAGTTGTAGGCAGGGGAGATTTCCTTGGCGAGGAACGCCGCGCCCCAGGCACCGTAAATCACCGACGGGATGGCGGCCAGGAGGTCCACCACGTAGCCAAGGCCGGACGCGAGTCCGCGCGGGGCGAAGTGGGAGATGAACAGGGCCACGCCAATGGCGATGGGTGTTGCGATCACCAGTGCGATGACGGCTGCGATGAGGGTACCGATAACGATCGGCCAGATGTAGGCGAAGAAACCTTTGCCGCCCTGGATCTCGGCGGCGGGGGCGGTGAGCGCCGGAATGGCCTGGACTACAAGGAAGAGTGCCACGCCGAACAAGACGGCGAGGATGAGGCACCCGGCGGCCAGGGCGGCGCCGGAAAAGATCTTATCCCCGGCGCGGCCTGCGCCCTGGGAACTACTCAGGGGGGTGGCGGTCATTCCAGACCCTTCGGTTGTGGGTGGTGCCTAAATCGAGCTTACAAGCCAAAGTTCCCCGCCCCGCCTTTCGGCGTGGCGGGGAACGTGGTTCAGGGACAGGTACTAGGACTTGACCTTGATGGATTCAATGGCCTTGACGGCCTTCTCGGCGAGGGCCGAGGAGAGCGGCGCGGACTTCGCGGAATCAGCAGCCGTCTTCTGGCCGGCGTCCGAAACTACGTAGCTTTCGAAGGCCTTGACGAGGTCAACGGTTTCCTGCTTGTCGTAGGTGGTGCAGACAACGTGGTAGGAAACCAGGACGACCGGGTAGGCGCCAGTCGCGGTGGTCTTGCGGTCCAGCTTGATGGCGACGTCAGTAGCGGAGCGGCCATCTACGGCCTTGCCGGCTTCAACAGCCTTGGCAGCGGCGTCGGCGGAGATCTTGACGAACTCGCTGCCCACCTTGATGGAGGCGGTGCCCAGCTTGCCGCCCACAGCGGAGTCATCCGCGTAGGTCACGGCGCCCGGGGTGTCGGTGACAGTCTTGACAACACCGGAGGTGCCCTTGGCGTTTTCGCCCTGCAGGGTTGC
Source organism: Pseudarthrobacter sp. (assembly GCF_036675385.1). Lineage (NCBI taxonomy): Bacteria > Bacillati > Actinomycetota > Actinomycetes > Micrococcales > Micrococcaceae > Pseudarthrobacter > Pseudarthrobacter sp. Next base: position 11,088 of record NZ_JAKFFD010000048.1, read on the forward strand.
GGGCCAGATGCCGGCAGCCTTGTCGGTCCAAACATCCGCAGCAGCAGCCGCAAGGTACTCGGTGAAGTTGGTGGTGGTACCGGAATCGTCAGAGCGGTTCACCGGGGTGACCTTCAGGTCCGGGAGGCTGACACCCGAGTTCAGGGCGGCGATGGCGGGGTCGTTCCAGTTGGCGATCTCGCCGCGGAAGATCTTGGCCACGGTGGTTGCGTCAAGCTTCAGCTCGGTGACGCCGGGGACGTTGAACGCCACAGCGATCGGGGAGATATAGACGGGGATGTTGATGGCGCCTTCCGGGCCGCACTTGGCCTTGGAGCTGGCCAGCTCTTCATCCTTGAGGTACGCATCGGAGCCGGCGAACTGGGCCGAGCCGTCGATGATTGCCTTGCGGCCTGCGCCGGAACCGTCCGGAGAGTACTGCACGGTGGCGCCGGGGTTGGCAGCGGCGAAGCCGGCCTTCCAGGCGTCCATGGCTGCACCGGTGGAGGATGCTCCGATCCCGGTCAGCGTGCCGGTGACCTTGGGGCCGGCAGAAGTCTGGTTGCCTGCAGGCGTGTTGCCCGTGGCGTTATCTGAACCGCAGGCGGTGAGCGCGAGTGCGCCGGCTGCAATTACAGCGATAGCCGCGTGGCGGCTGAAACGGAGTGCCTTCACTAGATGTACCCCTTCCAGGGTTATTCAGTTGCGGGGAGGGCCCGGAGAAGCCCTGCAGCGCGATGCGTATGTTTTGTACCTTCATCGAAGGTAGGTCCCGCAGGTTAAGCGATGGGCGGCCAAAGGTGAACAGGAGATTAACGACGGCGGCATATTGGCTTACAACTGCGGCGTCACCATTGCGCGCGTCACACTTTCGGTCTTAGGTGCCGGGCCGGCAAATAGACTGGAGGGCATGGCCGCAGCAGCAGGACTCTCAGCAAGCAGGCGTTTCCTGCGCGGACGCATCCGCACCGGCCTGGTCCGGAGCCGGAACTCACTGGTCCCCGCCGTCCAGATGACCGCGTGCGCGGTGGGGGCGTACGCCTTCGCCGAGTATGTCCTGGGGCACTCCGGACCCCTCTTTGCGGCCACATCGTCACTGATCGCGTTGGGCTTCTCACGTGACCCGCGGCTGCGCCGCGTGATGGAGGTGGGCCTCGGCTGCACCATCGGGATCGCCGTCGGTGATCTGCTGCTGCACTGGCTGGGCAGCGGAATCTGGCAGGCCGCCGTCGTACTTCTGTTCTCCATCCTGCTGGCCCGTTTCCTGGACAGCGGTAACATCTTCACCACGCAGCTGGGGCTGCAATCCTTGCTGGTGGTGCTGCTGCCGGCGCCGGACGGCGGGCCTTTCACGCGCAGCCTGGACGCCGTGGTGGGTGGCCTTTTCGCCCTCCTGGTGACCATCCTGATTCCGAAGGATCCGCGCCGGGAGCCCCGAAAGGATGTCCGGAAGCTGCTCCACGAACTGGCCGAAGTGCTTCGGGAATGCGCCACCGCCCTGACCGAAAGCGACTCCACGCAGGCCTGGCACGCGCTGATCCGCGGCCGGAACTGCCAGCCGCTCGTGGACGCGATGCGCCATTCCCTGCGCGCTTCCGGTGAAGTGGCCACCCTCGCACCGGCCCACCGCCGGCACCGCGACGAGCTGGACCGGCTTGAGAATTCCCTTGACTTCATCGACCTTGCGCTCAGGAACAGCCGCGTCTTCGCACGCCGGCTGACCAGCGCCATCAACCACGCCGCGCTTTCAGACAACGCCACCGCGAACATGGCCGACGTGCTCCAAGAAACCGCGGCCGCGATTGATGAACTGTCGCTCGGCCTGGCGGAAACGCACGACGGCGTGCGCCGCGCCCATCTTCGGACGGCCCGGCAGGACTTCAGCGAGATCGCGCTGCGGCTGCACCCCAAATTGCTGGAGGTCGAGCGGCTGGAGGGTGAGACTGTGGTGATGCTGTTCCGGCCGCTCATGGTGGACCTCCTGGAGGCCACCGGCATGGATTCGCGCGAGGCCCGGGACGTGCTGCCGGGGTTGTAGGGGCCCCGGTGGTTACCCTTTCTCGGGCCAATACTGTCGGTGCCCGCCAGTAGGGTGGAACCCATGGCAACAAAGACTTCCCGGGCGTCCAAGGCGCCGGCTTATAAGTGCGCCGAATGCGGCTGGACCACGGTCAAGTGGGTGGGGCGCTGCGGCGAGTGCCAGGCGTGGGGCACGGTTGAGGAAACCGGCGCCGCCGTAGCGCGTACGACGGCGGCAACCACAGTTCTGGAGCCGGCCCGCCGGATTGCCGAGGTGGATGCCACTACGGCGGCTTTCCTGCCCACCGGAGTGGACGAGCTGGACCGGGTGCTGGGCGGCGGCCTGGTTCCGGGCGCGGTCATCCTGCTGGCCGGGGAGCCTGGCGTGGGCAAGTCCACGCTGCTGCTGGACGTCGCGGCCAAGTTTGCCCGCACTGCCCAGGATGTCCTGTATGTCACGGGCGAGGAATCCGCTGCACAGGTGAAGCTGCGCGCCGAACGGATCGACGCCGTCGCCGATTCCCTGTACCTGTCCGCCGAAACGGACCTGGGGCAGGCGCTGGGGCAGGTCGAGAAGATCGAGCCGCGGCTGCTGATTGTGGACTCGGTCCAGACCCTCAGCAGCGCAGACGTGGACGGCAGCGCCGGCGGCGTCTCGCAGGTACGTGAGGTTGCGGCGTCCATCATCGCGGCGGCCAAGCGCCGGAACATGACCACGTTGCTGGTGGGGCACGTGACGAAGGACGGGTCAATCGCGGGGCCGCGGCTGCTCGAACACCTGGTGGATGTGGTCTGCCAGTTCGAAGGCGAGCGTCACTCCCGGCTCCGGATGCTGCGCGCGGTGAAGAACCGGTATGGGCCCACGGACGACGTCGGCTGTTTTGACCTGAATGAGAACGGCATCGAAGGGCTGACGGACCCCAGCGGGCTGTTCGTCAGCCGCACCAAGGAACCTGTTTCAGGCACCTGCATCACGGTGACCATGGAAGGGCGGCGGCCGCTGTTGGCCGAGGTGCAGTCGCTGCTTGCCGAGAGCGCCAACTCGCAGCCCCGGCGGGCCACCAGCGGCCTGGACAGTTCACGGGTGTCCATGCTCCTGGCGGTGCTGCAGCAGCGTGCCGGCTGCCTGCTGCACAAGGACGATTCCTACGTGGCTACCGTGGGCGGTGTGAAGCTCAGTGAACCGGCCACTGACCTCGCTGTTGCCCTTGCCGTCGCGTCCGCGAAGGCCCGCAAACCCCTGCCCATCCGGCTGATCGCATTCGGCGAAGTGGGCCTGGCCGGCGAGGTCCGGCCCGTGCCCGGCATCAACCAGCGCATCCAGGAAGCACACCGTCTGGGCTTCACCCACGCCGTGGTCCCGGCCAGCCACAACGGACCCGGACCCGTGCCACCAGGCTTCTCCGTCCGGGAAGTGGAGCACCTTACGGAGGCGTTGAGCCTGCTGATCGGGTAGGGCAGCTAGGCTTTCACAACGACCTTCAGGCAGCCGGAGGGTCATCACAGCTGTGTCTGGGGGGCAGACTGATGCATCAAACGCAAGGAAATGGCTCGACGCCGGACCAGGAACCGCCAAACGACGGTCTTCTCGCAGGGAGGATCGACGCGCTATTCGCGGGCCTTGGCGCCCGCGGGCGGGTGGTGTTGAGCCACCTGCCGCTGACCGTGACGGTGGTCCTCATCGTGGCGGCCGCTGCGTTGTTCAGCCCTGCAACCCTCGTGGATGAGCGTTTCAGGCTGGCGCTGCTGGGCCATTCGGTCATCTTCGTTGCGTGTGTGGCTGTCCCATGGGGCAGGCTGCCGGCCCCCGTGTTGAGTGTGGTTCCGGTCCTGGATTGCCTTGCCATTGGCTTTACGAGGGAAGCTGGCGGGCCAAGCTTCAATGTCTTGAGCCTGATGCTTGTCTTCCCCGTGATCTGGCTGTCCGTGGGCCGCCAGCGCAGCAGGGTGCTCCTCGCTGTGCTGGGGGTCGTGCTCAGTACCGTCATCCCGGCCGCGGCCCTGGGCTCCCCGCCCGCCGAGGGGTCGATGATCCGGACCATCTTCCTGCCGTTGGTGATGGCCGCAATTGCCGTCTCCGCGCATATCGTCTCAGGAACACTCCACCGGCAGCGCAAAGCGCTGCTGCGGAAAGACCAGGCCCTGGCGGAAACGCTTGCTGAGAGTGTGGACCGCCAGCGGCTCCTGGACGCCGTGCTGGCGGCGGTGGGAGTGGGCGTCTGGGTGGTGGACAAGGACGGAAACAATGTCCTGATCAACCGGGCCATGCGCGATGATCCGACATTGGCCCGACTGACCGAAGCGGAGAGCACTACCACCCTGCTGCTCAGCGACCGGGCGACGCCGGTGCCTTCCGGCGGGCTCCCCGCTGCCCGCGTTGCCCGGGGCGATGTGTTCACGGACGAGCTGATCTGGGCAGGCGATGAAATGGACCAGCGCGCCTTTTCCGTCAGCGCGCATACCATTTGCTCCAGCGACGGAGCGCGCAGCGGCGGTGTCATAACGTTGGTGGACGTGACAGCCCTGATCACAGCGCTCGCCGCGAAGGACGACTTCGTTGGCACCGTCTCCCACGAGCTGCGAACGCCCCTGACGTCCATCCTCGGCTACCTCGAACTCGTTCTGGAGGAACCCGGGCATGAAGGGATCGAAGCCGAACTGCAGGTGGTATACCGGAACGCGACGCATCTGTTGGGCCTGGTGAACGATCTGATCGCGGTGGCCTCTGAACGTGTGGACCTTTCGCTGCAGGAGGCCGACCTCGCACGGCTCCTCGCCGACGTCGTCGATTTCACGCTCCCCCAGGCCGCCAACAGGGGCCTTGAACTGGTCCTCGAGGTGGAGCCGTCGCTCACCGCCCGGATGGACATCCCGCGGATCCGCCAGGTGGTCACCAACCTGCTCTCCAACGCGATCAAATACTCTCCCGACGGCGGCCGCATCACCGCCCGGGCGCACCGCACCGGCACGGACCTCGTCTGCTCGATCACCGATCCCGGCGTCGGCATGAGCACGGAAGACCAGGAGCAGGCGTTCACCAAATTTTTCCGCTCCGCGCGGTCCCGCGAAACGGCCATCCCCGGGGCGGGCCTGGGGCTCCCCGTCAGCAAGACCATCGTCGAGGGCCACGGCGGTTCGATGAGCCTCACCAGCGCTCCGGGCGCAGGTACCACGGCGACATTCGTCCTGCCGGCGTCCTGAACGACAGTTCTCAGGGCTGGACCACTGCGCCTGCCGGTTGGAAGTTGAGGAGTACTTTTCCTGATGCGGCGGAGTTCCTGGCGGTTTCGAAGGCCTCCAGTCCTTGGCTGAGTGGGTATTCGTGGGTGATGACGGGGCCGATGTTCAGGGTGCGGTCGGCGAGGGCGGTGATGACGTCGTCGATCTCGTTGTTGAAACGGAAGGACCCGCGCAGGTCCAGTTCCCGGGTGATGGCCAGGGAGATCAGGACCGGCTGGGGTCCGGTGGGCAGCAGCCCGACCATGACCACGGTCCCGCCGCGCCCCGCGCCCTGAATGGCCGAGGCCAGGCCGTGGTGGCTGCCGGAGGACTCGATGACCACGTCGGCCTGCACGGCGCCGATCGCGTCGGTGTCGCCGGCTCGCAGGGTCTGATCCGCGCCGACGGCGGCGGCGATCTCCAACGGTTTGGCATGGACATCGACGGCGGTGATCCGGGCCGCGCCGGCACGTTTGAGGACCGCGACGGCCAGGGCGCCGATCGGGCCGCAGCCGATCACCAGCACGCTCTTGCCGGCCACGTCCCCGGCACGGGCGACGGCGTGCCAGGCCACGGCGGCGGGTTCGATCAGTGCCGCGGTCCGCAGATCCACCCCGGCCGGGAGCGCCCGCAGCATCCTCGCGGGCAGGTTCACGTACCGGACAAGCAGGGCGCCATCCGCTTCCGGTCGAGCCGGATCCGGGCTCACGGGGCAAGCCTCAACCAACTGGTGGCGCAGGCCCTCCGGGACGGTACTCCCGTCGCCGACCTGGCCCGGATCACCCATCTGTCCACGCTGGCGGTGCGGCGGACCGGCCGCGCCTTCGACGATCTGCAGCCGTCAGGGCTGGCGGCGGCCGAGCACCTCAGTGCGATCTCACACCTGCTGCGGGAACTGACCGCCTTGGAGGACTCGAAGGCAGCAGTCGAAACGGAGCGCCTGCACCTGCTTGCCGAGG
>NZ_JAKFFD010000171.1:0-16865 GCF_036675385.1 Pseudarthrobacter sp.
CTTTACGCACAGGCCGCAAGGTTGCGCCGGGAAAGATTCCGCGCTGCGGAGAAACGGGCGGCCTCGCTCGGCGTGAAGCTGGTCATTCCGCTGGGCCTGTGCTCGCTCCCGGCCTTCATCTGCCTGGGCGTAGTCCCGGTCCTGCTGGCACTGGTGCCGTCAGGGTCCTGACCGCGGGATTTGAGCCAGGGTCCATTCCTCCACACCCCGTCCCGTCCTCCACAATCCGCTCCAAGCGGCGCTTATCCACTTACGGGATGTTTGCACTTACCGAGATCTGCGGAGCCGGGAAGAGTCGAAATCAGCCGGCAACTCGGCCGGAGCACAGAAGGGAAACCGTCACCATGACCATCATCCAAAACCGCCTTTCCGCCGCACCTGCGCCGGAGCTCAGCACGGGGGTTGCGCGTATCCCCGCATGGGACCCCGTAGTACTCGCCAATGCAGGACTGGGCGCGTGTACCTGCCAACGGGAGGAGGACCCGGAGCCCGCTGGCAACGTCGTGGAGCTTTACCCCGGTGCCAGCGAGGCGAAAAAGCTCCGGCCCCGGCTCACAGCTTCAGAGGCCGGAATGGCGACGGCCGAATACGCCATCGCCACCCTTGCCGCGGTTGGCTTCGCCGGACTTCTCGTCTTCATTCTCCGCAGCGACGAAGTGCGCGGATTCCTGCTGAACCTCATCCGCACGGCGCTGGCCTTGCCATGAGTCTGCCGCCGGCAGCGCTGCCACTGGCTGATGGCCGGAGCAGCTGCTGTGGCCGCTTCCGGAACCCGGGCATGGAAAGCCGCGTGGCGCTGGGACCGGCGGCCGCGTTCCGTCGCCGGTCCCGTCGCTGGCGCCGTGGGCCGGGGAATGCCCACGGCGCCGTGACGGCGGAGTTCGCGGTAGCGCTGCCGGCAGTACTGTTGCTCCTCGCACTGCTCCTGGCAGGAGCCTCCGCAGGCGTCACGCAGCTCAGGCTCGAGGAGGCGGCGCGGGCCGGCGCCAGGGCGCTGGCCCGCGGCGAGGACGCGGCTTCAGTGCAGGGGATCGTCAGGACCTTGGCGGGGACGTCGGCAACGGCGTCCGTTGCCGCCGAGGGCGAGTGGCTCAGCGTTACGGTGGCCGACGGTGTGGGCGGGCCGCTGGGGGCAACTGTGCCCTGGACCCTCACAGCCAAGGCCACCACTCGGAGCGAAACGCCGGCTGCCGCGGCCAATCCGGGGTTGGAGCCGGTCGGAGCCGCGGAGGAGGCGCCGTTGTGAACAGGCAATTCCGGGACAACCCGGAGCGCGGTTCCGGAACAGTGCTGGCTGCGGGACTGGCGCTGGTCGTCATCATGGCGATGGCCCTGATGCTGCTGTTCGCACAGTCCGCAGTGATGGCCAGCAGGGCAGCGGCAGCGGCGGACCTCGCTGCCCTTGCCGCGGCCGATGCCCTGCGCGGGATCACGTCCGGAGACCCCTGCACGGTGGCCGCCGAGGTAGCAGCCCGCCATGAGGCGGCACTCGTCAGCTGTACGGAAGGGGCCGGTCAGACCGTCATGGTCCGAACGGAGCTGAATGCACGCATACTGGTTGGCGCCGCCACCGGTCAGGCGCGGGCCGGACCGCCGCCCTGAGCGGCTGTGGTGCTGAACGGCTCCGTGCTCGCCAGGAATTCCGCACTGCGGAGAGGCATTTCGCGCGCGTCTTTGAGGAGGACGTCGATGAGCGTGACGGCGGCAGCCTTGTCCAGCGGATTGTTCTTGTTCCCACATTTGGGGGACTGGACGCAGGACGGGCAGCCCGACTCGCATTCACACGCCTTGATGGCGTCGCGCGTCGCCGAGAGCCACACCTTTGCCTTGTCGAAGCCGCGTTCGGCAAAGCCGGCACCGCCGGGATGCCCGTCGTACACAAAGATGGTGGGCACGCCGGTGTCGGCGTGGATTGCGGTGGATACTCCGCCGATGTCCCAGCGGTCGCTGGAGGCCACGAGCGGCAGCAGGCCGATCGCTGCGTGTTCGGCGGCGTGCAGGGCCCCCGGGAACTGCGCCTCGATGAGCCCGGCGCCTGTCAGCGAACGGTTCTCCACCACAAACCAGACGGCCTTGGTGAAGAGGTCCCGGGCGCCCAGCTCCAGCGGCTCCTCGCCCAGGATTTCGTTTGAAATCAAGGCCTTGCGCTGAAAGGAAACCACCTGCGTTGTCACTTTCACATCGCCGAAGTGGACGGCGATATCGCCCCAGCGCTCAGTCCGGAGTGTTTCGAGCACTTCGATCTGGGTCACGTCCCGGGCCGTTGTGTAGTAGTCAGGGTTGGCGCGCCGGACCACCACACAGTGCTCGTCTTCGTTCAGGTCCTCCACCACATAGCTGTCGCCCTGGTGCACATAGATGGCACCCGTGTGCGCCTGGTAGTGCGTCTGGGGCGAATCCATGGTCCCGAGGAGGGAGCCGGTGTCGGCGTCAACGATGCTCACCGGTCCGCCGCCGTCGGCACGAAGGTTCACCATGGCCGCAGCGCTCTGGGAGTGCGTCCAGAACCAGCCCGCCGGCCGGCGCCGCAGATACCCTTGCGCTACCAGCCGGCCCAGCAGCTTCTCTGCTGTGCTGCCGAAAAGGCCCAGTTCGGCCACGCCCAGCGGAAGCTCCGCGGCGGCAGCGCAGAGATGGGGCCCCAGCACATAGGGATTGGACGGATCAAAGACGGTGGCCTCCACCGACACGTCGAAAATCGCCTCGGGATGGTTCACCAGGTAGGTGTCGAGCGGATCATCGCTGGCCACAAACGCGGCAATCGCATCCTGGCCCGCGCGCCCGGCCCGGCCGATCTGCTGGAACAGCGACGCCCTGGTGCCTGGCCAGCCCGCCACCAGGACGGCATCCAGCCCGGAAATGTCGATCCCCAGTTCAAGGGCGGATGTGCTGGAGACACCCAGCAGGTCGCCGGATCGGAGGGCCTTTTCCAGGGCCCGGCGTTCTTCCGGAAGGTACCCGGAACGGTAGGCGGCCACGCGTTGGGGAAGACTGGGATCCACGTCGTCCAGAAGGCGCTTGGTGATCGAAGCGATTGTCTCCGCACCGCGGCGGGACTTGATGAAGGCGATGGTCCGGATGCGGGACGAAACCAGGTTCGCCAGCAGATCGGCCGTTTCAGCAACGGCGGTGCGGCGTTCCCTGGCGCCGTTCTCGCCCTTGAGGTCGGTCAGGGCAGGCTCCCAGAAAGCCACCGTAGTGGAACCGTGCGGCGAGCAGTCCTCGGCAACGGCCCGGACCGGCGCCCCGATCAGGCGGCCGAACGATGTGCCTGGCTCAGAAGCCGTGGCCGAAGCGGCGATGAACACCGGCCCTGGATGGGTTGTCCCGGCACCGTAGTACGCGCAGATGCGGCGCAGCCGGCGCATCAGGTTGGCCACGTGCGAGCCGAACACCCCGCGGTAGCTGTGGGCCTCATCCACGATCACGTACCGCAGCCGCCGGAAGAAGCTGGCCCACCAGGCGTGATTGGGGAGGATGCCGAAGTGGAGCATGTCCGGATTCGCCAGGATGAAGTTGGCGTGGTCCCGGATCCACCGGCGGGACGCGGGGTCGGTATCGCCGTCGTACGTCTCGGCCCGTACGGTGGGCAGTTTCAGGGAACGGATGGCTGCGAGCTGGTCGGCAGCGAGTGCCTTCGTGGGGGAGAGATAGAGCGTCACGGCGCCGTCGTCGTGGATTTTTCCCGGTTCGGACAGGACGCGCAGTTCGGAGCGGTGGATGGCGTCAAGTGCCGGCAGTTGGTAGGCCAGGGACTTACCGGAGGCGGTGCCGGTGGCGATCACCACGTGCTCGCCGCCGTGGGCCAGGTTGGCGGCCTGGATCTGATGCCGGTACGGCTCGTGGATGCCCAGGGAGCCGTAAGCGGCCACGAGATCCGGGTGTGCCCACGCCGGCCACGGTTCGTGGACTGCCTGACGGGCTGGGATGGTGCGGACATGACGCAGCTGCTCCGGGTCCGGGCCTCGGCCCAGCAATGGAATCAGCGAGTCATGGGGGTTCACCCCAACATTCTTTCACCCGGGGAAAAATCACCCCACGGAAAGGTCAGCACCCTCATCGGAGGTGGACAGCAAAAGCACGCGGCAAACAGTGGACCAGCCCAGGTGGGAGTACAGCTTCTGGCCGTCGATGGAGGCCAGTAGCAGGCCGTTCTCCACGTCCGGTCCGATGGCCTGCGCCGCAAGGGCCTTCATGATGAAGCTGCCCAGGCCGCGGCGCTGGAACGCGGGTTGGACCACAATCTTGTCGAACACTGCGGTCTCGCCCACCACAAAGACCCTGCCGCTCGCCGCCACCGTGTCACCCGATCGGACCACCGCGTGGTGGACGCCGTCAAGTTCGGAGGTGACCAGGTTCAGGTCGTCGTCGGAGAGCCACGGATCCTCCGTATCCTGCGTGGCCATGTCCACAATCATCATGGCCTGCGATGCGGACGTGACGTTCAGCCCGTGTTTTTGGGCCAGCGCCGTGAAACGGGCAACGTCGTTGGTGAGGATAGTCAGGACCCTCGGCGGTGCCTCGGCAGTCTTCGCAGCCAGGGCCGCGAACTCGTCAGCGGAGGGGTCGTGGGCGAAGTATTCCCAATCCCCGGTGGTGTCAGCCCGCAGTGCGGCGGGGAATCGGCCCTCAACTGTTGTCTGGTAACCGCGGCAGCCGGCCCAGCCAGCTACCCAGACTTCAAGAAGGCGTGTGATGTCTTCAACCAAGGCGTCCGGACTCATGTCATGAGAGTATTCCAGCCCCGACACAAGCAACAGGGGTAGGGTGCCCCCGATGTGACTTGCTTATGCAATCGTGACAGGACAAGACTGACGGCATGCCCGCCGCCAAGGCACCGTCCAAGATCACCTTCCGCGGTCCCTTCTGGTTTGTGTCGCCTTAATGGTGGCCATGGTGGGCGGCGCCAGGTATTGGGAGACGGCCACGGGCGTGGCTTACTGGGTCTGGCTTGCCGACGGGCTCGTCCCGCTGGCGGCCGGCGCACTGATCTACCGGAAGTCGAAGCGCCCGCTGGACTTTCTGGGATCATGCCCTCAACAATGGCGCTGATGCCTTCGCGGCCACCGGCCGCCGTGACGGCCACCGCGGTGCCGTTCGCCGTCGTCGTCCTGGGCTACCGGGCGGCTGAAACCGCCCTGAACAGGCGCGACGCCGCCATCGCAGCGGGCCAACCTTAGCCCCGGCCACCGGGCGGGCCCGGTGCCCGGCAACCCAGTACCCTTAAATACGTGGCTTTGAACCGAATTGTGCTCTTTTACGGCTTTACCCCCATCGCTGATCCGGACGCGGTGCGGCTCTGGCAGCGTGCCCTGTGCGAAAAACTCGGGCTGACCGGACGCATCCTCCTTTCCAAGGACGGCATCAACGCCACGGTGGGCGGCGAGATCGGCGCCGTCAAGCAATACGTGAAGACCACACGCGAATACAAGGGATTCCACGGCATCGACGTGAAATGGTCCGACGGCGGCGCGGAGGACTTCCCGCGGCTGAGCGTTAAGGTCCGGGACGAGATCGTCTCCTTCGGCGCGCCCGGCGAACTCAAGGTGGATGAGCACGGCGTGGTGGGCGGCGGCACCCACCTGAAGCCCGAGGAACTGCACGAACTGGTGGAGGCCACCAAACAGGCCGGCGAGGACGTGGTGTTCTTCGACGGCCGCAACGCCTTCGAGGCCCAGATCGGCAAATTCAAGGACGCGATCGTCCCTGACGTGGCCACCACCCACGATTTCATCAAGGAACTCGACTCCGGCAAGTACGACGCCCTCAAGGACAAACCGGTGGTCACCTACTGCACCGGGGGCATCCGCTGCGAGGTGCTCTCCAGCCTGATGGTGAACCGCGGTTTCAAGCAGGTGTACCAGCTCGACGGCGGGATCGTCCGCTACGGCGAGACGTTCAAGGACCAGGGCCTCTGGGAAGGCTCGCTCTACGTGTTCGACAAGCGCATGCACCTGGAATTCAGTGAGGACGCCAAGACCATCGGTGAATGCGTCCGCTGTGCCGCGCCCACCAGCAAATTCGAGAACTGCTCCAACCCGAGCTGCCGCACGCTGACCTTGTATTGCGCCGAGTGTGCCGCCAGCCCGGAGACGCTGCGCTGCCCCGAAGGCTGCGCGGCCTGAGTTGCGGGGCAGGCATGACAGTTCAAAGCCGGGCCAGCCGGTACGCGAAATTGGCGGGGGACTGCGCTTCGACCTGGAAATGGAGCACCGTTTCCTTGGACAGGTAGATCACGCTTTCGCGCCGTGATCCGCAGCGGAGGCTGAGGTCCACCATGGTGAATTCGTCATTGCGGACTTTGAAGTCGACGCGCCGCTGGCTGCGGCACACCAGCACCAGGACGTAGGTTCCGGTGGGGAGGGGTGCCGTCGCGTCCGTACGGACTTCCTCCGCGCGCAACAGGCCGAACGTCCTGTGCGCCACCTGCAGGCCGGGCCCCACCTGGGACTCCGTCAGCCAGGCCTCCATTTCAGCCTCGCTGACGGGATCGTTCCGCCACAGCTCAGCCTGCGGCCCCGACTCGGTCACCTCCGGCGCGGCCGGGGCCCCAGTGGGACGCCACCCTTCGTCGTACGTGTATTCACATCCGGCGAGCGCAGTTCCGGCCACGAGGGCGCCCGCCGTCCAGAGTACGACGGCGGCCCTCACCCGGGTGCGCACGGAGACTGACCGGGACGGGCAAGCGCCCGGACGAAGTACCGCCCTGCGGGGCGGCGGCGCCCCCTGCGTTGCGGGCATACTCCGACTCTATGCCCGGCAGGGACCCCAATCCAGAGCCTCGGGCATCACCCGTCCGGCGGTCAGCTGCACGGTGGATCCGACGGGACTAACCCGCGGTGACCAATTGGTAGGCGTAGATCAGCGGCGCGTCGACGCTGGAGGCACTGAGCTCCAGCGGTCCGGATTCCGGGAGTGTGATTTTGCGGGACTCCGGCGTGCCATAGCAGGCGGCCCCGAGGTCGGCGAGTTCCTTGCCGCCGGACCGCACTGCGAGGAAGGCCTTGCCGCCGCCTTCGCAGACGAGTGTCAGCGTGTACGTGCCTGCCGGCACGTTCTCCGTATGGTCAATGGGTTGGGCGTTGAGAATCTTGCCGGAATCCTCGGCAACAACGCCGCTGGCCGACGGCAGTGCCGTGGCTTTCCATGCCGGCACATCGGCGTTCTCCACCGAAAGCTGCTGCGCGCAGGCAGAGAGGCCCAGGAGGACAGCTGCGGCAGCCACAGCGGAGAGGGCGCGCGGAAAGGACGAAGGAATAACAGCCATGCTTCCAACTTACCCGGCTCCATCTGTGCTCCGTGATTCGGTGTCTTGACCTTGACGCTACGTCAACATTTATCGTTGAAGCATCAGCCGGACCGGAACGTCCGGACCATCCCGCAAACAGGCAGGAAGGAGGAATACATGGACTGGTCCATCCAGGACATCGCCCGGATCGCAGGGACCACCAGCAGGACGCTACGGCACTATGACGACATCGGCCTGCTCAAGCCCAGCCGCACCGGCCACAACGGTTACCGCTACTACAACCAGGCGGCGCTGGTGCAGCTCCAGCGCATCCTGCTCCTGCGCGGGCTGGGGCTGGGCCTGCCGGTGATCAGCCAGGTGCTCGACGACGAAACGGACGCCGCCCAGGCACTCACCGGGCATCTCGAATGGCTCAAGCAGGAACAGGACAGGCTGGCGCGGCAGATCGCGTCGGTCACACAAACCATCGAAGCAGTGAAAGGAGGTGGCGAAATCATGGCAGAGGACATGTTCAACGGTTTCGACCACACGCAGTACAAGGACGAAGTGGAGGAACGCTGGGGCAAGGACGCCTACGCGAAGGGGGATTCGTGGTGGCGCGGCATGAGCACCGAGGAGAAGGCCGCGTGGAAGCAGCGCTCGCAGAAGCTCGGCGAGGACTGGATCGCAGCCGCCACGGCGGGTATCGCACCGGACAGCGCGGCGGCCCAGGACATCGCGAGGCGGCACGTCGAATGGCTGACCGGCATCCCGGGCACCCCGGCGTCGGACGCCCGCGGCCAGGCTGACCGCAAGGGCAACGCTGACGTCAAGGCATACGTCACCGGGCTCGGCGAAATGTACGTCGCTGACCCCCGCTTCGCGAAGAATTACGGCGGCGCGGAGGGCGCCGGCTTCGTCCGGGATGCCCTGAAGATCTACGCGGCGGAGAACCTGTAGCCCGTCAGGAGGAAGCGTGCCCGCCAATAGACTTGGGCGGTGACTGATTCCACGCTTTTCCTGGCCGGCAACACCCCCGATGCCCCGCGCAGCGACCTCCCCGGGCTGCTGACGGCGCTCGCCGCGGACCTGCGCCGGGTGGATTACACGCTCGACGGCGTGGCGGGGCTGCTGGGCGAGTCAGCCTACCGCGCGCTGAACCGGGACCAGATCATCCCGGCGCTGCTGGCCACCGAAAGCGCCCTTCAGATTGATGCGGCAGAGGGTGCGCCTGCGCACGGTGAGAAGACGACGGCGGCGCTCGCCGCCGTCGTCCGTCTCTGGCTCCTGGCGGAACCGCAAACACGGGAAACGCTCGACGCCGCCCTGCCGGGAATCCGGGCCGACGGCCTGATCGAGCTGGGGCTGCTCGAGCCCGTGCCCGGCCCAGATCGGCCCGGCCCCGGGCTGCCCGCCGCCGATCAGCCGGCGCAGGGCTTGCTGCAGGCGAAAGCGGATCTGCGGCCGTACGGCTGGGACGCCAATGGGGACGGCAGCGGCGGCGCCGAGCTCTGGGTGGCCAGCGACCTCGCCGCGCACCAGCAGGCCGGCATGCTGCGGCACGACCACGTGCTGGGGATCGGGCAGGCGTCCACCACGCTGGTGCAGACCACCGTCCGCCGCCACGTCGCCAAGGCCCTGGACCTGGGCACGGGCTGCGGCATCCAGTCCTTCCACCTCCTGCACCATGCCGAGCACGTGACGGCAACGGACATCTCGGAGCGGGCGCTGGCTTTCACCCGGTTCAACCTCCTCCTTAATGCCGAGGCCCTGCACCTGGACCCGGACAGGCTGGAGGACCGGGTCAGCCTTCGGCTGGGGTCGCTCCTGGAGCCGGTGGCGGGGAAGGAATTCGAACTGGTGGTGTCCAACCCGCCGTTTGTCATCACCCCGCGGACCCTGGGCGAAGCCGCGTCCGGGCAGTTCACCTACCGTGACGGCGGCCTGCCCGGCGATGACATTGTGTCCTCGCTCGTGGCGGCGCTGCCCGGTGCCCTGGCCCCGGGCGGCACCGCGCAGCTGCTGGGCAACTGGGAAATTCCCGCGGGGACCGAGTGGTACGTACGGCCCAAGAGCTGGATCGGTCCGGACGCGGATGCCTGGTTCATCCAGCGCGAGCAGGTGGGCCCGGAGCAGTACGCCGAAACGTGGCTGCAGGACGCGTCCGAATCCCGCGACCGGAAGCATTACCGGGATGCCTACGCCGCCTACCTGGCGGACTTCGCTTCCCGGAACGTGGCGGGGATCGGCTTCGGGATGATCTGGCTGCGCCGGCCGCTGTCGGAATCCGGCGCCGCCTCCATCAGCCGTTTCGAGGAAATCACGTACCCCATTGAGCAGCCCATCGGGCCTCACCTGGGCGCCGCCGTCGAGCGTTCCGACTGGCTGGCCGCCAACAGCCTGGCGGACGCGCACCTGCTCGTGGCGGACGACGTCACCGAGGAACGCCATCAGCGCCCCGGCGCCGAACACCCCGGCGTGATCCTGCTGCGCCAGGGTGCGGGCCTGCGCCGGACCAACCTGCTCAGCACCGAACTCGCCGGATTTGTCTCCGCCTGCGACGGTGACCTCTCCGTCGGCCAGATCATCGGAGCCCTCGCCGCGCTGCTCGGCGGGAGCCTCGCCGGGGAGGACGGGTTCGACGGCGACGCGTTCCGGACCAGGCTGCTCGACGACGTCGCGAACCTGGTCAGCGACGGTTTCCTGGTTCCTTCCGAGCCTGCTGAATAGCGGTTTTCCGGGCCCCGGAACACCCCAAATCGGCGTCCCGGATGTGCCTGATGAGTCAACGGGTTTTCCACATGAATGCGCACTATTGTCCAAAATATGGTGAACTAGGCCAATATGGGCTCATCTGCCCGAGCAACCTTTTTCTGTAGGAGCACCGTGCCAAGCAAGGCCAAAACAGGCAAGAAACTCGTGATTGTGGAGTCTCCGGCCAAGAGCAAGACCATCGCCAAGTACCTCGGCGAGGGCTTCATCGTAGAGGCCTCCATTGGTCACATCCGCGACCTGCCGCAGCCGTCTGAGCTTCCTGCAGAACTGAAGAAAACCTCGGTGGGCAAGTTCGCCGTCGACATCGAAAACGACTTCAAACCGTATTACGTGGTGTCCGCGGACAAGCGGAAAAAGGTCACCGAGCTGAAGGCCGCGCTCAAGGATGCCGACGCCCTCTATCTCGCAACCGATGGGGACCGCGAGGGCGAGGCCATCGCGTGGCACCTGCTGGAAGTGCTCAAGCCCAAGGTCCCGGTGTACCGGATGACGTTCGGCGAAATCACCAAGGAAGCCATCCACCGCGCCATGGACAACCTGCGCGATGTTGATACGGCCCTGGTGGACGCGCAGGAAACCCGCCGCGTCCTTGACCGCCTCTACGGCTACGAGATTTCCCCCGTGCTCTGGCGCAAGGTTGCCCGCGGACTGTCCGCCGGCCGCGTGCAGTCTGTGGTCACGCGCATGGTGGTGGACCGTGAACGCGAACGCATGGCCTTCAAGGCCGCCTCGTACTGGGACCTCACGGGCCAGTTCGGCGCCGGTGCCGGTTCGTTCAAGGCGAAACTCGCTGCGGTTGACGGGGCCAAGGTCGCTTCGGGCCGGGACTTCAACGACGACGGCGTCCTCACCTCGCGCAATGCGGCGCACCTCAACGAGGAACTCGCCACGTCGCTGGCCGCCGGTCTCCAGGATGCGGACTTCCGCGTCCGGTCCGTGGACACCAAGCCGTACACACGCCGTCCGGCCGCGCCGTTCACCACGTCCACGCTGCAGCAGGAGGCCGGCCGCAAGCTCCGCTTCTCCTCGAAGAGCACCATGCAGGTGGCCCAGCGGCTGTACGAAAACGGCTACATCACCTATATGCGTACCGACTCCTCGGCGCTGAGCGACGAAGCCGTCACGGCCGCCCGCCGCCAGGCCTCCGAGCTGTACGGCCCGGAGTACATCCCGGCGTCGCCCCGCGTGTACACCAGCAAGGCTGCGAACGCGCAGGAAGCCCACGAGGCCATCCGCCCCGCCGGTGACTCCTTCCGCACGCCGGCGCAGGTGGCCAAGCAGCTCTCCGGCGACGAGTTCCGCCTGTACGAACTGATCTGGAAGCGCACCGTCGCATCCCAGATGGGTGACGCCAAGGGCTCGACGGCGACCATCCGCCTGGGTGCCGTGGCCACCGATGGCCGGGACGCCGAGTTCTCCGCCTCCGGTACCGTCATCACGTTCCCGGGCTTCCTGGCCGCCTATGAAGAAGGCAAGGACGAAAGCCGCGGGGACGACGACTCCGACGAAGCCCGGCGGCTGCCGAACGTGGCCAAGGACGATGCCCTCACGGCGTCGGACATTGTTGCCGTGGGCCACGAGACCTCGCCGCCTCCGCGCTTCACCGAAGCTTCGCTGACGGCCGAGCTGGAAAAGAAGGGCATCGGCCGCCCGTCAACCTATGCCTCCACCATTTCCACCATCCAGGACCGCGGCTACGTCCGGAAGCAGGGTTCCGCGCTGGTGCCCAGCTGGATCGCGTTCTCCGTGATCCGCCTGCTTGAGCAGCACTTCACGGACTATGTGGACTACGAGTTCACGGCGGACATGGAAGGCGACCTGGATAAGATCGCCAACGGCCAGGCCGTTGGGTCTGCTTGGCTCAAGCACTTCTACTACGGTGAAGACTCCGATCCGGGCTTGCTCAGCATCGTGAACAACCTGGGCGAGATCGACGCCCGGGAAATCAACTCCATTCCCATCACGGATGAGATCACGCTGCGGGTGGGCAAGTTCGGCCCGTACCTGGAAAGCTCCGCTGCCACGGTGGACGCCAAGACCGGTGAAATCGTGGAGAACTCCCGCGCCAACGTCCCCGAGGACCTGGCGCCGGACGAACTGACGGCGGCGAAGGCCATCGAACTGATGGAAACGGCTGCGCCGGAAGAACGCGTACTGGGCGACGACCCCCACACCGGGCACAGCGTTGTCGCCAAGAACGGCCGCTACGGCGCCTACGTCACGGAAGTCATCCCGGAGATGACCGAGGAACAGCTGGCCAACCAGCCCGTGGAGTACTACAAGAACGGCAAGCCGAAGCCGCCGAAAAAGCCCGTCAAGGCCAAGCCGCGCACCGGTTCGCTGTTCGCGTCCATGACTGTGGATTCCGTGACCCTGGACGAAGCGCTGCAGCTGATGAGCCTGCCCCGCGCCCTGGGTGAGGACGCCGAAGGCAACCTCATCACGGTGCAGAACGGCCGCTTCGGTCCGTACCTGAAGAAGGGCACGGACTCCCGCTCCATCGGAACCGAAGAGGAAATCTTCACCATCACGCTGGAGCAGGCACTGGAGATCTACTCCCAGCCCAAGCAGCGCGGTGCCCGTGCCGCGGTGGCCCCGCTGGCCGAGTTCGGACCGGACCCCGTTTCCGAGAAGAACATCGTGGTCAAGGAAGGCCGCTTCGGCCCGTACATCACCGACGGCATCACCAACATCACCGTCCCGCGGTCCACGTCGCTGGAGGAACTGACCCGCGAACAGGCCATTGAACTGCTCGCCGAGAAGCGGGCCAAGGGTCCGGTCAAGCGCGCCACAACGGCCCGCAAGCCCCCGGCC
The DNA here is from genome assembly GCF_036675385.1 of Pseudarthrobacter sp. Taxonomy (NCBI): domain Bacteria; kingdom Bacillati; phylum Actinomycetota; class Actinomycetes; order Micrococcales; family Micrococcaceae; genus Pseudarthrobacter; species Pseudarthrobacter sp. The sequence goes on from NZ_JAKFFD010000171.1 coordinate 12,818, forward strand.
AAGAAGAAGGCACCCGCTAAAAAATAAGCGCCGGGTGTTCGGTCGGCTCAACTCCGCCCTGTGGTGGAGCCGGTTGAAACAGTAGAAAACGGGAGGAGAGGAATCCGGCAGCGTGCGTCTAAGCGAGGAACGAGCGAGCACGCCGAGGATTTCTGCCCTCCCGTTTGCGCGGGTGGAATTGCGCCGGGCTCTCCAACGTGGTCGAGTAGATACATGACTGAACAGCCCGGCACAGCCGATCTCACGCCGCTCAACGAACTCGAAGAGAAGCTCGCCCTGGGCGGCCAGCCCGAGGGCAGCCCGGTGGACGTCATCCTGTCCTTCCTCAACAGCGAGGTCTACGTCATCAGCACCGACGGGATCGAGGGGGAGGATTCCCAGGTGGAGCCGCTGGTATTGGCGAACGCCGACGGCGAGCCCGTCCTTGCGGTGTTCTCGCACCCAAGCCGCGTTGACGAGCAGTACCTTGAGGCGGCCCCGAACGTCCTGGGGACCCAGGGTGCAGCCATCATCGCCAACATTGGCGAGGAATTGGGCATGGTGATCAACCCCGGCGCTGCGTACGGGTTTGAGATCAACCCCGAGGGCGTCGCCAACATCAAGCGCGACTTCAAGCGGGCGGATGAGCTTCCCGACGGCGCACCCGAGGACACCTCCGCAAACTGACATCTTTAGTGCAGGTTGTGAGTGAGGGCCCGGGCGGGGGAATAATGGCAGGATGCGGCTAGGCGTCCTTGATATCGGGTCAAACACTGTCCACCTTCTCCTGGTGGATGCCCACCCTGGCGCGCGTCCGGTGCCTTTCGCGTCGCACAAACGGCCCATATCCCTGGTCCAATACCTGGATACCGACGGCAACATCACCGACGAAGGACAGCACGAGCTGACCGAATTCGTCCTTGAAGCCTGGGAATTTGCCGCCAGGCACAAAGCAGACGACCTTCTGGCTTTCTGTACGTCTGCCATCCGTGAAGCCACTAACGGCCCTGCCGTGCTGGCCCGGGTCAAGCACGAAACCACTGTCACCCTGCAGGAACTGACCGGCAGCGAAGAAGCCTCCATGACCTTCTTCGCCGTCCGCCGCTGGTACGGCTGGGGTGCGGGACCGATCCTGAACCTGGACATCGGCGGCGGCTCCTTCGAAATGGCCTTCGGGCAGGACGAACTGCCCGAAGTGGCCACTTCCGTGCCGCTGGGCGCCAGCCGCCTGACCCGCGACTGGCTGGCTGAGGACCCGCCTTCCGCCAAGAGCGTCAAAGAGCTGCGCCGCTACATCCGGGCCACTCTGGCCCCGGCGGTCAGGCAGTTCGACGGCCTGGGCCGCGCCAACGTTGTGGCTGGAACTTCCAAGACCTTCCGGTCGCTCGCCAGGGTCGCCGGAGCAGCCCCGAGCGCCGCAGGGCCCTATGTGAAGCGCACACTTAACGCCACGGATCTGGGCGTGTGGGCGCAGCGCATTTCAGCCATGAAGTCCGAGGACCGGCTCTTTCTGCCCGGCGTGTCCGAGGCCCGCGCGCACCAGTTGCTCGCCGGGGCTCTGGTGGCCGAGGCTGCCTTGGAAATGTTCAAGTTCAAGAAGATCAGGATCTGCCCGTGGGCGCTGCGTGAAGGGCTGATCCTGCGCCGGCTCGACCAGCTGGTCTTCGCCGGTCCGCTGGATCCGGCCCCGCATATCATGGAGCCCGCCGCGGCACGCCAGACGATCGAGGCTTCGCCCGCGTAAGGCCCGCCGCGGCTTGAAAACAGCGTTAATGCGAAAGCGCCGGCGTCCACAGCAGGAAAATGGGGGAAAACCTGCTGCAAACCACCGGCGCCTCGGGCAAACATCCCCATGCTTGCCGCATCACTCGCACCCTCAATGAGGTAATAACTACGTTAGGCGGCGAAGTTGTGTGCAAGCTGCAGCGAACATGGGAGTCGGCTGTGAATCGATTTCGGCGGGTTCCCGCTTTTTCCGATTCGTTCCATTTCTGCAGCGGCCCACCCGAACTGCAATGATGGAGGCATGAGCAACCGAATCGCCTTCCTGGGCTGTGGATCCATGAACGAAGCCATCCTGTCCGGCCTCCTGGCCGCCGGGACGGACCCCGCCGACGTCATAGCCACAGTCAGGCGTGCGGAACGCGCCGAGGAGCTGGCTTTGCGCCACCACGGCATCACGGCCGTCGCTGGCGAAGAGGAACCGGACAACAACAAAGACGCGGCCAAGGGCTCCACGGTGGTGATCCTTGGCGTCAAACCCGTGGGCATCGTCGACCTTGCCCGCGAAATCAGCGGCTCCCTGTCGCCGAACGCCATTGTTGTCAGCGTGGCCGCAGCCGTGTCGCTGGCGCAACTGGAAGCTGCACTGCCTCCCGGACAGCCGGTGATCCGCGCTATGCCGAACACCCCTGCCAAGCTGGGCCGCGGCGTCGTGTCCGTCTCACCCGGAACCAACTGCACGCCGGAACAGCTCCAGACCGTCAAGGACATCCTTCGGGCCACTGGCACCGTGGTGGAGGTGCGCGAGGATCAGGTGGATGCGTTGTCGGCCATCAGCGGCTCGGGTCCCGCCTACGCGTTCTACCTGGCCGAGGCCATGGCGGCTGCCGGCGTCGAGCTGGGCCTGGATCCCGAGTTGTCGCTGCTCCTGGCGCGGGAGACGGTCGCAGGCGCGGGCTTCATGCTGGCCGAGCCGGGCGCCGATCCATCGGCCCTGCGCAAGGGAGTGACCAGCCCCAACGGCACCACCGAACGGGCCATCGCCACCTTCGACGACCGGGGCATACCTGCCATCATCGCCGCCGGCGCCCGCGCCGCAGCGGACCGCTCCGCAGAGATCACCAGGCAGCTCGGCTAGTCCCCACCCGCTCCCTAACCTCGCAAGTCCCCACCCACCCGCAATTACGGCCGGGCGGCGAACCGTTCCAGCAGGTCCACGTGCCCGGACACGATCAGCATGTCGCGGGCGGACACCTTGGTCTCAGGGCGGGCGTAGGTGAAGTCCTCGCCGGGCGACTTCACACCCACAATCGTCACGCCGTACTTGGAACGCACCTTGGACTCATCCAGCGTGAAGCCCACCGTCTCGCGCGGCGGGTACATTTTCACGATGGCGAAATCGTCGTCGAACTCGATGAAGTCCAGCATGCGGCCGGAGACCAGGTGCGCGGCACGGACGCCGGCGTCGGCCTCGGGATAGATCACGTGGTTCGCGCCGATCCGGGTGAGGATCTTGCCGTGCGACGGCGTGATGGCCTTGACCCAGAGGTGCTCGATGCCCAGGTCCACCAGGTTCACGGTGATCAGCACGGAGGACTCGATCGAGGTGCCCACGCCACAAACGGCGGAGCTGAACTCCTGGGCGCCGAGCTGGCGCAGCGCATCGATGTTGGTCGCGTCGGCCTCCACCACGTGCGTGAGGAGCGGCGCCCACTTCTGGACCAGGTTCCGGTCGCGTTCGATCGCCAGCACCTCGCGGCCCTGTTTCACGAGCTGCTCGGCAGTGGACGAGCCGAAGCGGCCCAGCCCGATCACCAGCACCGGCGCGTTGTGGGCGGGGCGGTTGGGCGCGCCTGAGGAATTAGCCAATGATGGGCCTCTCTTCCGGGTAGTGGTACAGCTGGCTGCGCTGGCGCAGGGCCAGGCCGGCGGCAAGGGTGACGGTACCCACGCGGCCAGCGAACATCAGGACGGTAAGGACATAAACGCCCGAGGGCGGCAGTTCGGCACTGAGGTTTGTGCTCAGTCCCACGGTGGCAAAGGCTGAAATGGTTTCGAACAGCACGCGGTCCAGGGACGCGCCGCTGATCTGCAGCAGCAGGAACGCTGAGACGGAGACCAGCGTGGCGCCGGCGACGATCACTGAGATGGCCACCCGCATGGTCCCCTGGGGGATGGTCCGGCCGTAGACCTTCACGTCGGAGTCGCCGCGGGCCTCCGCAACTATGGCGAGGAACATCACGGCGATGGTGGTCACCTTGATGCCGCCCGCCGTCGACGCCGAACCGCCGCCGGCGAACATCAGGGCGTCGGTGAGCAGCATGGTGGTGGATTCCATGTGGTTCTG
>NZ_JAKFFD010000192.1:0-3621 GCF_036675385.1 Pseudarthrobacter sp.
TGGAACTTGGACCCAGAAACCTGGACCGGGCCTCAGCCCTTGGCGGCCTTCACGAAGGCGCGGATCTTCGCCAGGTCCTTGACGCCACGGGAAACCTCGACGCCGGAGCTGACGTCCACGCCCCACGCACCTGAGGCGGCGGTGGCGTGCGCCACGGTGTCCTGGTTCAGTCCGCCGGCCAGCAGCCACTTGCGGTCCTGGAGCGCCGTCACATCCACCATGGAGGCGTAGTCCCAGGCCTCTCCGGAGCCGGGCACTGCGGCATCAATCAACAGCATTTCCTCGCCCCAGTTGGCGAACGCGTCCGCAGTGGCTGCCATGGTGACCGCCCTGATCAGCTTCATCCCGGCGTCGTGCACTGTTGTGACGTCCTCCGGGGTGAGGTCTGCATGGAGTTGGACCCACTCGAGTCCTGCGGCACGGGCGATGGCAATGGCATCGGCGACCGGTTCATGCCGGAAAACGCCGATGGCAAGTACCCCATCCGGCACATCGGCCAGAAGAGTGGAAACCTGCGACGGCGAGACCACCCGCGGGCTTGCGGTGAGGACAAAGCCGACGGCGTCCGCCCCGGCGTCTACTGCTTCACGGACGGATTCGGGCGTACTGAGTCCACACACTTTGACGAACATTCCGGCTCCTTCAGGCTGTCTACGCATAGTCCCCCGGGAGGAGACTAACAGGCAAGTACCCGCGGCGCCGATGTTGGCCGGTTCCATTTCAGAAGCCGGAGAGCATACGCTCCACCATGGTGCGGCCGGTCTGTTCGAAGGCGGCGTCGCCCAGCTGGTTGGCCCATACCACCGTGCCGATGGCCTGGTTCAGGTTCTCCAGCCGCCACAGGTCAGCCTCCGCCGGGCCCACCGTTTTGCCCAGGCCCGCCTGGAACGCATCCGCCAGATCGGGCCGGTGGACGAACCGCTGGTGGCTGAGCCGCACCAGGTCGTGCACCCACGGACGCGGTTCGGCACGGCCAAAGTCGATGACCTTGACCTGCCCGTTGTCCTGCAGCCAGTTCCTCGGCTGGTAATCGCCGTGCGTTGCCACCAGCAGCGCCACGCCCGGCCGCAGTTCATGGAGCGCCTGTTCAAAGCTGTCGAGCTGCGATTCGGGCAGCAGCCCGTGGGCACGGTCCATCCACGCACGGGTCTTGGCCGTGAGGGCTGTTGCATAGGTGGACGAGACACCGGCGGGCCGGTGAATCCTCGCCAGCAGTGCCCCGGCCTGGCGGTACGTTTCCGGATCGTCCTCGGCCGGCGTCCCCTGCACCAACGTTCCCGGCAGGAATTCCGTCACCAGGATCCCGGCATCCGCCGAGGCATGCCGTAACGCCGGAATCCGCCCGTGAAGCCCTTCAAACCCGCCGGTGTGGGCGGCGATCTCGCGGTGGATATGGTGGCTTGTGGTGCTCGCCTTGACGATGAATTCGTCGCCCGACGGCGTGGCAACGTGGAGGACGTTCGTGTCCTGCAGGGGCCACGAGTAGTCCTTCACCACGCTGAATCCCCCGAGCCAGGACGTCAGCAGCCGGCTCTGTTCCTCGGTGATCCCCTGGCGCATTCGCCCAGCATGCCACGCGTGGCGGGGTCGCCCAAACACTGGAGAGGGCGCCCAAACGAACTAGGCTGGTCCGATGGAGATCATCCGCTTCGCAGAACTCAGGTCCGAACCGTGGCGCAACGGCGGCGGGGTGACCCGGGAGCTTGCCAGCCACCCGAAGGCCGCCTCTTCGCAGGACGGCGCCTGGGACTGGCGGGTCAGCATCGCCGATGTCAGCAAGGCCGGGGATTTCTCGGCGTTCCCGGGCATGGAACGTGTGCTGACCGTGATCGACGGCGAGCTGCTCCTTCTCACGGTGGATGGCGCCGAGCACCCGCTGGAAAAGTACCGGCCGTTCAGGTTCTCCGGCGAAGCTGCCGCGCACGGTGCCCTGCCCACCGGGGACATCCGCGACCTGAACGTCATCACCCGGACGGGGTCGTTCAAGGGCTTCACGTCCATCATCGAGCTCTCCAAAAAGCGCGCGCACCCGGTTTTTGAGGGCCAGCTTGCTGTGCTGCTGCAGGGCCAGGCCACCGTCAGCGCGGGCAACCTCAGCGTCAGCGCGGAAGCCGCGGGAACCGCTGCCGCCGCAGAAGCCGACGCCGACGCCGACGCCGACGATGCTGCCCCCAGCCCCACGGAACCCGAGGCACTCAACAGGTATGACGCCGTCGTCGGCTCCGATACCGGGACCCCCGAAATCCTGGGCCGCGGCTTCCTGGCCGTGGTTTCAATCGACCGCGTGACTGCCTGATCCAGCGCTGCAGGCTAGCCTCGCCTTCGTTATCTGAGCCTTCCCACACTGGTCAGCGAAACGCGGCCCTCCTAGACTCTGGCTATGACTTCCACACCCTTCAATGCGCTCCTGTCCACCCAGATCGGCAACGAGTTCGCGGCCTCGCAGCAGTACATTGCCGTGGCCACCTGGTTCGCCAACCAGGACCTCCCGCAGCTGGCCCGCTACTTCTACCGGCAGTCGGTGGAGGAGCGGAACCACGCCATGATGATGGTGCAGTACATGCTGGACCGCGACATTGAATTCACCATCCCGGGCGTCCCCACCGTGCGCAACGACTTCTCCTCCGTGACCGAGCCGCTGGCCCTGGCGCTGGAGCAGGAGAAGGAAGTGACGGCCTCGATCGAGGCCCTGTTCCGCGCCGCCCGTTCCGAGGACGATGCCCTTGGCGAGCAGTTTATGCTGTGGTTCCTCAAGGAGCAGGTGGAGGAGGTCGCCGCCATGACCACCCTCTATAACATCGCCGAGCGCGCGGACAACCTGTTCGACATCGAGAACTTCATCGCCCGCGAAACGGTGGGCAATGGGGGCCGCGACTCCTCCGCTCCGGAAACGGCCGGCGGCGCGCTCTAAAGGTCCCCCTCCCCCGGCGGTGAGGTTGGCCACCAACCCGGCCACCCGCCGTCGGGCGTTGCTATGCTGGAAACAAGGCTCCGCACAGGACCCTCCGGACGACGGTTCAGTACCCGGCACGCGACAAGACTGGCCAAAGGATCTGTCATGTCGTGGTTAATCCTCATTCTTTCCGGGGCGCTGGAGGCCGTCTGGGCCGCAGCCCTGCACCGGACATTCCAGGCCTCCGGCCGACGCCGGCTCGCGCCCGCCCTCCTCTTTCTGGTCTCCGTCCTCGCCAGCATGGCCGGCCTCGCAATCGCTATGCAGTCCATCCCCACCGGCACCGCGTACGCCGTGTGGGTGGGCGTGGGCGTGGTGCTGACGTCCGCCTACGCGATCATCACCAGGGCGGAACGTCCGACGACGGCGCGCCTGCTGCTGCTTACCGGCATCGCCGCGTGCGTGGTTGGCCTGAAGGTGGTGGCGTAATGAATAAGCGTTCCGCTGCGTGGCTGATGCTGCTGACCTCCGCCGTGCTGGAAGCCGTCTGGGCCACCGCGCTGGGCCAGTCCGACGGTTTCACCCGGCCCCTGCCCACCGTGGTCTTCGGCGTAACGGCCACCCTGAGCATGATTGGCCTGGGCCTGGCCATCCGCAGCATCCCGCTCGGGACGGCCTACGCCGTCTGGGTGGGGATCGGCGCTGCCCTGACGGTGGGCTGGGCGATG
>NZ_JAKFFD010000242.1:0-3607 GCF_036675385.1 Pseudarthrobacter sp.
CAGGCAGGCGGCCGAGGTCGTTGAAGGTGTAGACATGGAACCCGGCAAAGAGGGGATCGCCCGCCAACTCCTGGTGAACCTCGCGGATCAGGCGTCCGCTGTCGTAGCTCAGGAAGTCGTCCCCTCGCCAGAGGGCTCCCGCCATCCCGGTCCCGCGGGCCAGTTTGAGGGAGCGGCCGATTCCGAGGCGGGCTCCCAGCGATACCAGTTTCCTGATGGAGACCGGGCCGGGGACTCCAATCCACACGGGCATCTCTATGCCGGCTTTGCGGATTGACTGGATGTACCGGCTGATTGCCTCGGCGGAAAGGCACATCTGCGTGACAATGGAGGACGCCAAAGGCGCTCTCATGAGCAGGCTGCTGCTGAGTTGTTCCTGGCTGAGCTGCGGGTGGCCTTCCGGATAACCGGCAATTCCTATGGCGAAGTCGGGTGAATAGGCGTTGACCGCCTCCAGGAGTTCTCCGCTCCAGCTGTAGGGGCCGGCGGGCGTGCGCCGGTCACCGGCCACGAGAAACAGCTCCGAGACGCCGGCCTCCTGGAGCTGCAGCAGCAGTGAATGGAGTTCTGCCTCACCCGTGATGCTGCGGGCTGCGAGATGGGGGACGGTGTGGTAACCCAGGCTCGCCAGGTGTACGGACGCCGCTACCGTCCGTGCAGGCCCGTGGTGCGGGAGGCACGTCACGCTGACGGATCCCGTGGTGTCAAAGGCCGCAGGGAGTTGCGTGAGCAGATCGGCGGACGGAACCACTTCCAGCCGTATCCTTGCAACAGCTTCTCTGCTCATTGCTCTCCGTTAGGGTTGACATTTTTTTGATGGGATATTGATATATCAGTTCTAGGAATACTATGTACAGGAGGCCTTCGCGTCAAGGCTCAGCCGTGCATCGGGAGGAGACTTGGAAATGGTAAGCGGTGGAGAACTACCGTCGGTTATTGGGGGGCCCTTCCTGCCAGCAAGGCAGGAGGACGAGTCCTACGCCGACTTCGCCTACAGGGTGCTCTGTGATGAACTGATCGTTTTGGACATCAAGCCTGGCGAACCATTGAATGACGAAGTGATTTCCAGGCGGCTCGGAGTGGGAAGGACACCCATCCGGGAAGCCATGAAGCGCCTTGAGAGCGACCACTTGGTGGTGGCGTACCCACGCCGCGGCACCTTCGCCGCCGGTGTGGACATCACGGATCTGGCTGAAATCTCGGAAATCAGGCAGCTTCTGGAGCCTGCGGCCGCAGCACGGGCAGCCCGGATGGCGTCGCCGCAGCTCCGCCAGGAGATCAAGGAATTTGCCACGGAAGTGGGCCAGCTCCTGCCAAGAACACACTCCCAGCGGGACCTGATGCGCCTGGACATGCGTGTGCACCGGATGATCTACCGGGCCACGGGGAGCCGGCATCTTGAGGATGTCCTGATCCGGTACGACAACCTGGCGACGCGGATCTGGAGCCTTGTGCTGCAGAAACTTCCTCCGGTATCCGAGCATATTGCCCAGCACATTGAGCTGCTTGAGTGCATAGCGGAAGGGGATTCCGAAGCTGCTGCGCGCCTGACCACCAAGCATGTGACGGACTTTGAGAACCTCATCAGGGCCGTCCTGTAGCCCATTGGCAGCTCACGGCCTTCGCGCCCGTGCGGATCGCATGGATCTGCACGGGCGCGGAGGCAACAACCGGGCCTAAGCGAAGCCGGTGTGCCCGCCGTGGGTCACCCGGCTGTTCCCCGGACCAAGGAACGCGACTGTTCCCGTGCGGCCTCGGTGGTGTGCAGGAGAAGCAGGGACGTGGTGACTGAGCCAACGCCACCCGGAACGGGTGTCAGCGCCCCGGCGATGCCCCGGACACTGGCTTCGTCCACATCCCCCACGAGGGAACCGTCGGAAAGGACGTTGGTGCCGACGTCGATCACAACAGCCCCGGAGGAAATGTGGCCGCCGTTCAGGAGGCCGGTACGCCCGGCGGCGACCACCACGACGTCGGCCGTCCTGGTGTATTTCTCCAGCGCCCCTGAGCTGGAGTGGCAGACGGTGACGGTGGCGTCGCGTTCCATCAGCAGCAGGGACAGCGGTTTTCCGACGACGGCGGAACGTCCAATCACGACGACGTTCCGTCCCGCCACCGGGATGTCGAAGTGGTCAAGGATCTCGGTGACGGCCCGTGCCGTGGCAGGGGCAAATGAGGGCTGGCCGACAGCGAGGCGGCCAAGGCTCAGCGGATTCGCGCCGTCGATGTCCTTCTCGGGGGCGATGTGCCCAACCAGCGCATCTGCATCGACGCCGGGAGGCAGTGGCGTCTGCAGGATGATTCCGTTCACAGATGGCTCGGAGCTGAGGTCCTTCAGGACAGAGGCCAGCACCTGTCCTGTCGCGTCGTGGCCCAGGTCCACGATCCGGCAATTGATGCCCGCGCTTTCTGCAGCCCGTTCGATGGACCGCACATACCAGAGCGTGGAGCCGTCATCGGTGGCCACAACCACTGCAAGGGTGGGGCGCAGGCCGTCGGTTTCGAGGTTCCGGGCTTCGTCGTGGGCCTTCTGCTGAATGAGCTTTGCCAGGTTTCGTCCAGAGAGGAGTGTGGTGTTCAACCGAGAATCCTTTCGCGCACGCGCTTCACGAGCGAGTCGGCTGCCAAGACGACCTTTTCCTCAAGGCCGTCCGTCTGCTCAGCCAGCCGGGAACGCGCTTCGGTGTCCTTGATGGCCACCACATTGATGTCGATGTTCACCCGTGCAGTGGTGGCAGCTGCCCGGGCAGCGTCGACGGCGGCCGCGACGTCGCTGATCACGTTGGCATTGGCCACCTCGAACAGTTCCGTGGCAAGATCCACGACGGCGCCGGCAAGGAGGATCAGTTGTGCCGGTGTTTCCGCGGCCTGGACGAGCGCGTTCTGGATGGATGCTGTCCGTGCAGCCTTGAGGTCGTCAGTACCGGCGGGGAGCTTGTAGGCATCAATGACGCCTTGGAACGCGTGCTGGTCGGCGTCCGCGAGGTGCAGGGCCTGGGCCACCAGGCCGTCGGCGCTGCTGATGATCCTGGTGACGAGTGCGGCGTGCTGTTCGTATTTCGTGCCGGTGGTGTACCTGGCCACCATGCCGACAAGTGCCGCCCCCTGGGCGGCGTGGAGTGCAGCGGCTGCGCCGCCGCCGGGGGTGGGTTCGCGCGAGGCAAGCCTGGCGAGGTAGTCGTTTATTGTTTCTGAACTGATCATGGGTCTTCCTGGGGCTGAAGCTCTAATCGACTGGCCTGGGCATGGGACGGGCAATGGAAAAGCAGCGGCCCGGACTCTGGTTGCGAGGAAACGAGTCCGGGCCGCGTGCCCTTGAATGGCAGGCGGCTGTTAGCCGCGGAGCCGGGTCATCGTGGGGTCGTACAGCGGATCGGCCGTGACCGTGGCCTGGATGCGCCGGCCAAAGTACTCGATTTCAACCGCGTCACCCACGGAGACGGCGGCGGGCAGGTAAGCGTAGGCAATCGGCTTGGCAACGGTGTAGCCATAAGCGGCGCTCGTGACGTAGCCAACTGCCTGGTCCTTGTAGAAGACAGGTTCCTTGCCCAGCACGATGCTGCGGCCGTCGTCGACCGTCAGGCAGCGAAGCCGGCGGGCGGAGTTT
>NZ_JAKFFD010000120.1:0-16786 GCF_036675385.1 Pseudarthrobacter sp.
GTCAGCAGCAATATGCTCAACGACGAGATCTACGGCCGCATCCGCACGTTGGCGCGCAGTGGCGACACCGAAGGCGCCGCCACTGCGCTGACCAAGCACTCGGACATCTCCATGAAGCAGGCACGCGAGTTCATCGCCCTCCTGGACGACTAGGGCTCCTGGGCGGCTACGCTCCCGGACCCCAGGGCTCCCAGCCGCGGCACAGTACGCCGTCCGGCCGTCAGAAGTCGAAGATGTCTCCCAGCCAGCCTTCCTTCTTTTTGGGCCGCCGGCGGTCGTGGTCGCGGTCATACCCCGGCTTGTCGTACTTCCGGTCGTCGTAGCGCGGCTGGTCGTAACGGGGCTGCTCGTACCGCGGCTGCTCTCGGCGGGGTTCAAAGTTCGGATACAGCGGGGGCGGAACCGGAGCAGCGACAGGCGCCGCGGCCGCCGGGCGCGCCGGCGTATGAGCGCGGCCGTTCATAGCTTCGTTGGCGCGGTCGATGATCTTGTCCAGCTCACCGCGGTCGAGCCAGACTCCGCGGCACTGCGGGCAGTAGTCGATCTCGACGCCGCTGCGTTCGCTCATTATCAGGTCAATTGAATCCACAGGACATTTCATGTTCCGGTCAACGACCGGGGACACCGAATAGTTCAGACGCCGGGATCCCGGGCGCTGACGGGGGAGCTTTGCGGACGGGCGCGGGCTTTGCGGACCGGCGCCTTAGCGTCCGCCGGAAATGCCTGCCAGGAGCTGTGCGAACGGCAGGGACTCCAGTGCCGCCGGCTTGCGGCCGGGCTGATCCTCCGCGAGGAGGGCGGCAAACTCAGCCGCCGCCCGGTCGATCCGCGATGAGAGGGGCGAGCCGCCGTCGTCCGTGTTTCCCCAGTCCTGGGGGCCGGCGAAAACGGCCGTAGCGGCCATCCTGGTGCGCAGGTAGCTGAACAGCGGGCGCATCGCGTACTCGAGGACCATCTGGTGGCGGTCCGTGCCGCCAGTGGCACCCAGGAGGACAGCCTTCCCGTCCAGGGACTTGGGGTCCAGGACGTCAATGAAGGACTTGAACAGGCCGCTGTAGGAAGCGCTGAACACCGGGCTAACGGCAATGATGCCGTCGGTTGCCTCCACGCCGGCAATGACATCCGCCAGGCGAGGGGCCGCATAGCCGGTGACAAAGTTGTTGGCGATGTCCACCGCGAGGTCCCGGAGCTCAACGACCTCAACCTTCACCTCGAAACCCGCGTCGGCGAGGCGGTGCTCTGCTGCAGCGGCGAGCTGGTCGGCGAGCAGCCTGCTCGAGGACGGCACGCCCAGGCCGGCGGACAGTACGGTGATGCGGCGGGTTTCCACTTGGACTCCTGAGGTTCGGTACAGCCTATGCTACATGTGTTTGCATGTATCGAGATAACCGGTGCCCGTCCGCGTTTATTCCAGCGGTGCCAGGTCACCGGCGGTTGCACTCCGGGCGGCATGAAACGAGTATTTGCGTTTTCCGGGGTGCGCGGGACGTGCACCCTGCTACCTAAAGCGCTCACGGGACAGGTCCCCGATGCACCTAACAGATCACTTGGCGCTGCCCCTCCACACCTAGCTCTGGCGGGAGCACGAAATTCCCTATGTAGGACGCGATACAAAAAGCGAGTACTCAGTACTGGTGTTTACCTGGCCGGGCTGGTCATATGCTCAATTTACGGGCAGAGTCACTCGGCCGGGGGTTTCGAATTCCTCTAGAGGCACTGGCTGGATTAGTCGCCGGGGCCGAGACACCAACCGACCGAGACCACCCAGACAGGAGACAACCATGCGCACCTGGCAGAGCAAGGCACTGCACTTCGACATTCACGGCCGCATCACGATCCGCGTCGACGCAAAGGCGCCGTCAGCGACCCAGCTCCAGAGCATGTTGGCGTGTTTCGCCACCGACACCGAACGGCCGGCCGACATCGTCGTCGACGCCGGGCCGGAGCCAATGCCGGATGCGGGTCTGCTCGAGCACGAGCTTGCGTACACGGGGAACAGCGTGCGCTTCCAAGCCGATCGGGTCCAGATCGTGAGGGACGCAGAGCAGTGGCGCATTCACGGGCCGGGCGAGCTGTTGACCTCCGTGGTCCCTGTTCTCGATGTCGCCATGGTCGGTCGAGGAGCCGGCATGATCCACGCGGCAACGATGGCGTACCGGGGTCACGCGATTGCGCTTCCCGCCGCCGGAGGGACCGGTAAGACGAGCACCGCTGCCAAGCTGATGCGGCGCGAGGGGTGGTCGTTCATGGGTGACGACTGGGCCTTCCTCGCCGAGGACGCCACACTGCTCGGCTACGCGAAGCCGATGTTCATCAAGCCGCACCACCGGGCCATCTACCCGCACCTTTTCGAAGGTGTCCGGAAACCCCTCGTCCCGTCACAGCTCTCGAAGAGCGTCGGCCGTCTCACGACGGTGGTGCATCCTTACGTCATCCGTTATCCGCGCCTCGCGGACTTCTCCAGGCGATGGTCGCCGGAGCACCGCATGGTCGAGGCGGGGACCGCGTTCCCGGGGCGAGAAGTGACGACCTCGGCCCCGCTCGCGGCCGCCATCTACATCGAGCGCTTCGAGGGCGCCCGGTCTCGGATCGTCGAGCGGACGAGCGACTGGATGGTCGACCGCATGATCGGCAACTTCCACATCGAGATGGCGGGCTTTTCGCAGCGGGTCGTGACTGGCCTGGCGGCCACGTCCGTCCTCCCGTGGCGCGAGCACTTCGCGGCGAAGGGGGTCGTGCTGAGCAAGGCACTCGACGGACGTCCCTGCCACCTGCTGCAGGTGCCCTCCGCGTACACGGCGGACGAAGCGTCGGACGACATCGTCCGGTACCTCGAGGAGCTGCTGCCGTCGGTCCTCGACCAGGAGGCCTGAGGTGCGGGACACAGAGAGTCACAGCCTTGCCGAGGTCACCGCGGTCGTTCCGGCCCGCAACGCGGAGCACCTGCTCCCGCGCTGTCTGGGGGCCCTGCGTCAGTCAGGTGTAGCCGAGATCATCGTGGTGGACGGATGCTCCACCGACCGCACCGTCGAGCTCGCCCTCGCGGCCGGTGCCCGGGTCCTGAGTGACGAGGGGCGCGGCCTGCCATGGGCTCGAACGCTCGGTGTGCAGAGCAGCAGCACCCGTTGGGTCCTGCTCGTCGACGCCGACGTCGTGTTCGGGCCCGCAGGGGTTGCCGACCTGCTCGCGGAGCTGGTCGAGGGCGGCTACGACGCCCTCCAGGCCGGTCTGGAAAGTGTCGCCGGACCGGGCTACTGGGGGCAGGCGCTGGCACATCACCATCGCACCGGCCGCAGCCGCAACTGGTTCGGGCTCGTGGCGACGGTCGTGGACCGGGACCTGATGCTGGGCGTGGGTTTCGACGACTCGTTCAAGTCGGGAGAGGACATCGAGCTGCGTTGGCGGATGCGGGAGTCAGGGCTGCGAACGGCGGTGTCACGCCGGGTCGTCGTCGAACATCGTTTCGCCGCAGACGACTTCGACTTCGCGCTCGACCAGTTCCTCATGGACGGAACGGGTCTGGGACGTATGGTCCGCAAGCACGGCTGGCGCGGTGCGAGGTTGGCGCTGCTGCCCTTCGCCGCGGCAGTCCGGGGCAGCGCCTTGAGCCTCGCCGCGGGCCAGCCTCGGTGGCTGCGCTACTACTTCGCCTTCTGCTGGTATAACTACGCAGGCCTGGCGAAGGGGTTGCGTCGTGAGCGCTGAGCGGGGGACCACTGTCAGGGACGGCTCGACCGCCCGGCACTCCGCCTTGCGCAGCTCGCTCGGCCTCATCGTGGGCAAGGCCGCCCAGACAGGCGCGGGTTTCGCCTTCTGGGTAGTGGCCGCGCGCGCGACGTCCGACCGTGAAGTCGGGCTCACCATGGCCGCCGTCGCGGCGGTGATGATCTGCACGCAGCTCGCGGTGCTGGGCGCCGGGTCGGCCGTGATCGTCGCGGTGGGGCGAGGGGAGCCGCCCGCGCGGGTGCTGGACGCCGCGTTCGCCATCGTGGGGGTCGCCGGCACCGTGCTGGCCCTCGGCTACCTCGTGCTGCAGTCGGCCGTGACGCCGGACACGGCCTCGCTATCGGTTCTCTTCTGGCTCACGTTCCTCGTGGCTGCCGTCACCGGCACCCTGGTCATCGTGCTGGACCAGGCGCTCGTGGCGTTGGGACGCGGTGCCAGCGCGAGCTTAAGATACGCGTTGGGCGGCGGGGTCTCACTCGGGGCTGCAGCGCTCGTGGCCTGGAGGGCGCATGGCGCCTCCGCCGACGTGCTGATGGCCTGCTGGACCCTCGGGACGACCGTGGCGTGCGTGGTCGGCGCAGTCCAGCTGCGAAGACTGGTCGGCTACCGGCCGCGGTTGTCCTTGCGCCCGGCGCGCGGCCGTCCACTGCTGGCGGTGGGCCTTCCGTACCAGCTCCTCACCCTCACCGAGCGCGCTCCGGGGCTGGTGCTGCCGCTCCTGCTCGCGCACATGGTGGCGCCGGAGGCAGCTGCCTACTGGTATCCCGCATGGATGATGGCCTGGGCCGCCTACTCCGCTCCGATGCTGATGGGCATCGTCCAGTTCTCCGAGGGTGTCCGGGACCCGGCCCGCCTGGTGTCGACCACCTGGGCGAGTCTCCGTTGGTCACTCGTCGTAGGAGGTCTGGCTGCCGCCGTCCTCGTCCTCCTCGCTCACCCGCTGCTCAGCCTGCTGGGGGAGCGGTACGCCGACTCGTCCGCCGGAGCTCTGCGGTGGTTGGCGGCCGGACTGGTGCCGTACGCGGTGCTGCAGGCCTACAACGCCGTGTGCCGGGCCCTCGGTCGCTACACGGAGGCGATCGTGGTCGGCGTGATGCTCGGAGTCGCCCTCTGCGCCGCAGCGCTGTGGACCGCCGACAGGGGCCCCACCGCCATGGCCCTTGCGTGGCTGGTGGTGCTCTCCATTGTGGCCGCGGCGGTCGGACTCCGGCTGGTCGCCGTCCTCCGACGCATAAGGAAGGACGCACGATGAGACACTCGGTGACCGGCACGGTCGATGCAACCAGCCGCACGGAGGGACGCTGGAAGCCCCGCGACGTGTGGTGCGCACTGGCGGGCGTCGTGTCGCTGGCGCTTGCCGCGGGGGCCGCCTCCACGGTGGCCGTACCCGTGAACAGCGACCTGGGGCTCGTCGCCGTGCTGCCCTACCCGTTCTGGGCGGGGGTTCTGCTTCTGAACGTCGCCTTCGTCGTGGCGCTGCGGGGGGATGCCGCGGGCCCGGCGCGCCGCCCGGTCATGGTGTGGCTCGTCGTGGTGCTCGTGCTCGTGCTCTTCGGGACCGCAGCCTTCGTGACGGACGTACCGCGGGGTGAGGTCGCGTTCCGTCATCTCGGCATCGCCGACGCCCTCTCGGGCACCCAGGGGATCGCCCCGGACACCGACGCGTACTTCAACTGGCCGGGTTTCTTCGCCCTCCTGGCGGCGGTGCTCGAGGCGACCGGTCTCGACCCGGTGGCCGTTGCCCTGTGGGCACCGGTGCTCAACATGGGTCTGTGGCTCGCTGCCCTGGGCGTGCTGACGGGCTACCTGACGCGCGATCCGCGACGGCGCTGGCTCGTGCTCTGGATCTTCTGTCTCGGCAACTGGCAGGACCAGGACTACCTGTCTCCCCAGGCTTTCGGCTTCTTCCTGTACCTCGTCGTGGTCGCGCTGCTCATCGGCCCGTTGGCCGCGCGGACCCCCGAGTTCCGCGGCTACCGACGCGCCGACCTGGCGGCATGGTGGCGAGGGCGGTCGCCCGCCGAGCCCCGGCCGGGGCACCGTGTGAGCGCCCTCGTGGTGACCCTATTGCTCGTCACTGTCATCTGCGCGAGCCATCAGCTGACGCCGTTCATCGTGCTCATCGCCATCACCGCTCTCACCCTGAGCGGACGTGTCTGGCCCAGCCGGCTGCCCCTGATCACCGCCGTCGTGCTGACGCTCTGGCTCGTCTACCCCGCGAGTGCATACCTCATCGGGAACCCACCCCTGGCGGAAGCAGGACTGCTGGCCGCGACCGAGGCGAACGTCATCGACCGCCTGAGCGGGACCGCTGGTCACGTGCTCGTGGTGCAGGTCCGGATCGTTCTCACCCTCGTGTTGTGGGCACTCGCCGCGGCGGGGGCGGTGCGCGACCGGCGCAGAGGACGTCTCGACATTCGGGTAGTCCTCCTGGCCGTCGCCCCACTGCTGCTCTTCCCCGCGCAGCTGTACGGCGGGGAGATGCTCATCCGCGTCTCGCTGTTCGCGCTGCCCTTCATCGCCTTGCAGGCGTGCTCGGTCCTCCTTCCCACGGACGGCAGCACACGCCCCTCCTCCCGCGCCGCGGGGGGCCTCGTCCTCACCTGCTTCCTGCTGGCCGTGCTGACCGTGACGGGCCGTTTCGGGAACGCCCAGTATGACGTCTTCACCGACCCTGAGATCGCCGCCGTCGCCGCCGTGCAGCGTCTCGCGCCCCCCGGCTCGACGATCATCTCGGCTGCCCACCCGACGCCGTGGCGCAGCGAGGCCTACCTCGACCACCGGGCCCGGACGATCGACGACATGTGCCGGTCCGACTTGTCGACGGCGACGTGCGGCCCACTCGTCTACGACTACGCCCGGCACAGCCCTGGCGGTGCCGTCGTATTGCTCACGCGCTCGTCGGAGGCGAGTCTCGTGCTCCAGGGCTCCAGCAGCGCGGGCGGCTTCGCCGAGCTGGAGAAGTGGCTGAGCACGCAGGACGGCGTGGAGCTCGCGTTCAGCAACGTCGACGCACGCGTGTACCGGGTGACGCCATGAACGGCGTCAGCGTCAGCCGGCACACCTTGGTGCTCGGTCTCGCGGCCGTCGCGCTGTCGGTGGTGACGCTCGTCGGGCTGCCCACACCGCTGCAGGCGGTCGCCGCGATAGCGGTCCTGATCCTGCTCCCGGGGCAGGCACTGGCCCGACTCCTGCAGGTGACCGACCTCGCGCTCGGCGCTTTGCTCGTCCTGGCGCTCGGCCTCGCCACGCTCACGGCGGTCTCCACGGCGATGTTTTACCTCGCTGTGTGGTCCTGGCAGGCGTGCGTCGTCACGATGGGCGTCATCACCGTCCTCGCGTGCCTGGCACGCGCACGACAGGAGGCCGCGTCATGATCGACGTCATTATCAACCTGGCGGGACTGCTCGCGGCTGCCGCCCTGCTCATCACCCTCATCGCGCTCGAGGTCCGACGCGCCGGACCAGATGCCGGGCAGCCCACTCGCCTGCGGCTCCTTGGCCTAACGGTGAGCCCCATGGTCGTCGCCGTCATGTGGACGATGTACCTGCTCCTCTTCCTTCCGCGATTGCTGGGACTGCTCACGTGAGCCTCGCGGCGAGGTGGTGGCTCCTCAGCGACCTCCACCTGGGCGTGTCGGACGACGACCCCCGCTCCCCCGGCAGCGTGCTGCCCGAGTTCCTGCGCCGCGAGGTGCTCGCAGCCTCCGGTCCGCAGCAGCACGTCGCCTTCGTCGGTGACACGTTCGAGCTGGCCGGGTTCACCGAGGACGAGAGCCTGGCCCGGCTTGAGTCCATCCTCGCCCGCCACCCAGAGACGTTCCGGGCGCTGGCGGCGTGTGCCGCGCGCGGCGTGCAGCTGCACTTCGTGTGCGGCAACCACGACGTGGAGCTGGCCCGGCCCTCGGTTGCCGCCCGACTGTCGGCGCTGCTGTCACCCGCCGAGCCCACGCGGATCCGGGTGCACCCGTGGTTCCTGCACGTGCCCCACGTGCTCGTGGCCGAGCACGGGCACCAGCACCACGCGCTGCACCGGATGCCCGAGGTACTCCGCGCGGCGGTCAATGGCACCGACGAGCTGAACCTACCCCCGCTCGCCGCCTGGAACGCCCATCCGTCGAGGTCGCGCCTGAGCCGTGCCGGGGCCGTTGCCCGGGCCTGCCTGGAGTCCGAGCGGGCGGAACGCCGAGTCCGGGAGCTTGCGTACGACGAGCTGTTGCAGACCGAGTCACTGCGGCTCGCCCTCGACGGGGTGGCCGTTCGGGACCTGGCGCGCCTGTCCCGGTTCCGAACGGTGTCGGCGCTCCCGGTCACCGCGACTCGCATGGTGCTCGCGGCCGCCGGGCGCAGAGTCGCCGGCGAGGAGGCTCCTGCTGCAGCGGGCCGGTTCGCACGTACGCTCGAGGCGCACGGTTCCGGGGTGGCCTGGTACGTCTCGGGCCACACCCACCGGGCCCTCGAGGCGGCGATCGAAGGGTCTCCCACCCGGTACGTCAACACCGGCACGTGGTGTTCGGACGTCCGCGGTCGCGGACCTGACCAGTCGGACCGTCGGGCGTTCCCGTACGCCGTGGTCGACGTCGCCGGCGACGGCACCACCAGCGGCGGGCTGCGGTACTGGCGTCCGGACGGTGGCTGAGCCGTACCGGTGTCAGCGCACCGCCGGCGGCGGGCGGGGGAAGAATTCTGGCTCACCGCCGCAGGCCACCACCCGGACCGGCGTGGCTGACAAGTGACCTGGGCTCTGCCAGACTTCCGTCATGGCTGAAAACAAGACCCAGGCAACCGGCGCCTCAGTGGACGAATTCCTGGCCGCAGTGGAGGACCCTGTCAGGCGCCGTGATGGCCTGCGGCTGCTGGCGCTCATGAGGGAGATCACCGGCAAAGAGCCCGAGATGTGGGGGCCGACCATCGTGGGCTTTGGGCGGTACCACTACAAATACGAGAGCGGCAGGGAAGGGGACGCGGCGGCGGTGGGCTTTTCACCCCGGAAGGCAAGCCTCTCGCTCTACGGGCTGATGTACGGGCCCGAGGCTGCGGAACTGCTGCCCCGGCTCGGGAAGCACAAGACCGGTGCGGGGTGCCTGTACGTGAACAGGCTCGACGACGTGGACCAGGCGGTGCTGGCCGAGCTGATCAAGGCAGGCTACAGGCACGTGACCACAGCCCTTCACAGCCCCTGACTTCCCGCCTCCTGGCCAAAGCAACGCGGGGTCACTTAATGCCCCTCAAGAGGCCTTTTTGCGGGCATTAAGTGACTTCGCGTTGCCTATGGAAGAAGGCACAAGAAACCCCCGCCGCCGGTGACGGCAACGGGGGTTTTTGTGCAGTTGAGGCTGCGTAACCGGAAAGGCTACTTGCCTGCGACTACGTTGAGTTCGATCACAGCGGCAACGTCAGCGTGAAGGCGGACGTTGGCCTGGTAGGAACCAACCGACTTGATGTGTGCCGGCAGTTCAACCTTGCGCTTGTCGATTTTGCCAAGGCCAGCGGCCTCAACAGCGTCGGCTACGTCGGCCTGCTTGACGGTGCCGAACAGGCGTCCGGTCTCGCCAGCCTTGACGACGAGCTTGACCGGCTTGGCGGAGAGTGCAGCGGCCTGCTTCTGAGCGTCTTCCAGGGAAGCGTGCTCGCGGGCGGCGCGGGCAGTCTTGATGGACTCAACCTGCTTCTCGCCACCCTTCGACCAGGTCAGGGCGAAGTTGCGGGGCAGCAGGTAGTTACGTGCGTAACCGTCCTTGACCTCGACAACGTCGCCAGCGGCACCGAGACCGGTTACTTCGTGGGTCAGAATGAGCTTTGCCATGTTAGTCAGTCCCTTCCTTAGCCGCGGCCAGCGCCGGAGTAGGGCAGCAGTGCAACTTCGCGGGCGTTCTTGATTGCCTGGGCGATCTTGCGCTGTTCCTGCACCGTGACGCCAGTGACGCGACGGGCGCGGATCTTTCCGCGGTCGGAGATGAACTTGCGCAGCAATGCTACGTCCTTGTAGTCGATGACAGTGATGTCAGCGGCCTTCAAGGGGTTGGACTTTGGTTTGGGCTTACGGAGTTCAGCCTTAGCCATCGTGGAGCTCCTATTCTATGGAGCCCGTGGATGTTGATCCACGGGATGGTGGTGGTCCGACGGCGGCAGCCGCATCAGGTGCCTTGCGGCACTTTCGGCGGTCCCGACGTCGGGCCTAAATGATTGGTTTAGAAGGGAGGTTCGGAATCGGGGCCGTTGCCCCAGCCACCACCTGCATTGGAGACACCGGGCGTCGCCCAGGGATCCTCCTGTGCAGCCGGCTGGTTGCCGCCACCGAAGCCTCCACCGGAGTTGCCACCCTGGTTTCCACCAGTGTTGCCGCCTCCGAAGCCACCGCCGCTGTTGCCGCCGCCGAAGCCACCCTGACCACCCTGACCGCCGGAGCGCTGGGTGCGGTTGACCTTGGCATTGGCGTAACGCAGGCTCGGGCCGATTTCATCGACTTCGAGCTCGATAACGGTGCGCTTTTCGCCTTCTTTTGTTTCGTAGGAACGGCTCTTCAAACGGCCGGAAACGATCACGCGCATGCCCTTGGTGAGGGACTCGGCGACGTTCTCGGCTGCTTCACGCCAAACCGCTGCGCGGAGGAACAGGGTTTCCCCGTCCTTCCACTCATTGGACTGGCGGTCAAAGGTGCGCGGGGTGGAAGCGATGGTGAAGTTCGCGACTGCCGAACCTGACGGTGTGAACCGCAATTCCGGGTCACTGGTGAGATTACCGATGACCGTAATAGTGGTTTCGCCTGCCATCTACTGCCTCCTTGTTCGATCCTGGGTGAAGAATTCGATCCTGCGGGTAAAGAATGAAAATCGGAGCTGAAATTACTCAGCAACAACCTTCTGCTCTTCGGGGCGGGTGATCTTGGTGCGCATGATGGTCTCGTTAAGAGACAGCTGGCGGTCAAGTTCCTTGGCGGTGTCCGGCTTGGCGGTGAAGTTCACCACGGCGTAGATACCTTCGGACTTCTTCTTGATTTCGTAAGCCAGTCGACGACGGCCCCAGATGTCAACCTTTTCGATGGTTCCACCATCGTTGGTGATGACGTTCAGGAACTTCTGAAGCGACGGCTCAACGGTACGCTCTTCGACCTCGGGGTCGATGATTACCATCAATTCGTAAGGACGCATATGTGAACCCACCTCCTTTGGGCTAAGCGGTTACGGCATTTCCGTAACAGGAGGTTCATTTGCGATGCCGTGCGATGCCCGGCCAACAGAACGGAGGCAGGGCGCAGCACAGACTTCAATATCTTAGTGCATTTGGACCGGATAGGCGATTCGCGCTTGACTCAAGGCTACGCGTAGCGCGCGCGTCGCCGGAAGCGTCCGGCGGCTTATGTGGATAACCCGGAAAACAGGCTCCGCGCCTGAGGGCAAAAAGTCTCTGGTGCACGCCGCGGAACAGGGCTATATTTGCAAGAACGGCTGGGTACCGTGCTGGACGCAATGACGCGGCCAGGATAGCCGGTCCGCGTGTCGCGCAAGCGGCTGGATGGACCCAGGATTTTGGATAGAGCAAGCAGTTCGGTCTCCTTCTTCGATGGATGGGGACCACATGTCGTTAATTGGCAGAAGCAGGGAATTGGACCGGATACTCTCCGTAATCAGAGGTCCTAAAGATTCAGCCCTCAAGGTGGTGGGCCGGCGTGGGATGGGCAAATCCGCCCTCCTGTCCGAGATTCCC
Organism: Pseudarthrobacter sp.; assembly: GCF_036675385.1. Lineage (NCBI taxonomy): Bacteria > Bacillati > Actinomycetota > Actinomycetes > Micrococcales > Micrococcaceae > Pseudarthrobacter > Pseudarthrobacter sp. The sequence goes on from NZ_JAKFFD010000120.1 coordinate 11,433, forward strand.
CGCCTTTCCGACTTCCGGACCGTTTTTCTCACCGCGAGCGTGTCCGAGTCCGACTGGCCGCTCTCCGGCCTTACCGCGCTCCTCACCGGCATCGATGACCCCGTCCTTAACCGCTTCGCCGATGAACTGCTCCGCGATTCCAGCGGCGCCATGAACGTCCCCACTGTCTCCACCATGCTGCTCAACGGGCTGCACCAGCGCTCGTCGTCCCGGACGGTCATCGTCATCGATGATGCCGACCAGTTGGACCCCAGCAGCCAGGCCGTGATCGGCTACCTGGCACGCCGGCTGACCGGGACGGACATGGCACTGTTTATGAGCGTGCGGGAAGAGACTGCCGACAGTCCCTTCGCCTCCCTGCCGGCCCTCCAGCTGGCGCCGCTGAGCTACAACGACACGGTCCGCATGTTGGAGTCCATTCCGGCTCGGCAGACCGCGACTGCGGCGGTCCACGCAGTTGCCGCGGCCACCCAGGGGAACCCGCTCGCCGCCGTCGAGCTTTTTGGGCTGCTGCTGGATCGCCAGGCCGAGGGAAAATACGCACTCCCCGTCCCGCTCCCCGGCAAAGGCAGCTTCGAGGCCGAGTTCGCCGCCACCGTGGGCGGGCTCTCGCCAGGTGCGAGGCAGGTCCTGGACCTCCTCTCGCTGTCCTGCCGCAGCGATATCGCCACCTTGGAACGGGCATGCGACCAACTGTGGGGCGGGATCGACGAACTGCTGGCAAATGGCATGGTCAACAGGTCCGGACCACACCTGAGGATCCAGGACCAGCTGCTCCGGGGCTACGTCTATGCTGCCATGACACCGGCAACGCGGACCGCCAGCCACCGTGCCATGGCGGCCGCGGCGGAGCCCGCGGATCCCTATGCCCACCGCTGGCATCTGAGTTTTACCGCTTTGGAGCGGCAGACTCCGTTTGGCCTGCTCCGGTTTGCCGTTGACCTGATCCGAAGCGGCGAGGTGCCCTTCGCCGTCGAGTACATTGAACGGGCCCTGACGATCAACCCCTGGGAAGCGGAGACCACCGCCAGGCTCACCACGGTGGCCGAACTGCTGTTGAACAGGGGTGAGTTCGTCTACGCCAAGCGCTACCTGGACTGGGCCCAGCGGGTGACGCGGAACCCTGCCTTGGTCCTTCGACTGACAGGCCTCGCCTTCGAGATCCAGTTCATCCAGGGCGGCGCCGTGCGCTCCAGCATGGTGCTCCGGCTGGTGAAGGAACTCGGACAGCATGATCCGGCATTTGCAGCCCGCCTGCTCGTGGCCGGTGCGCTGTACTACGCGGACCGTTGGGAGCTTGAGGACGCCACCGGCCTGGTGCAGTACGCCGAGAAGTACATGGACCATGCCTCCCCCGACTGCCTGGCGCTGGCGGAGGGCGCCCGGCGACTCATCGAGGTGATCGGCGGGAAGTCCGGACAGTTCAGCCGCAAGCCCGACGGCGGGAACGAAACGGTGGCGGCCCTTCTGGTACAGGGCCGCGCGCTGGCCTATGCCGAACACCATGCTGCCGCCCAGGAGGCCTTTGCCCGGGTGCGGAACGTCCTGGAGGCCAGTACCGTCAATTGGCGGGAGACCGCCAATTTCTTTGCTGTGGACAACGAAATCCGTGCCGGCAACGTCCGGAAAGCCGTGAAACTGATCGAGGACCTTGAACTGGCCGAACCGGAAACCAAATACCACCGTGGAATGCGGCACGTCTTCCGGGTCTGGCGGGCCAATGCGCTCGGAAACGAGGAACTCGCCCACGCCTACGCAACAGACGCACAGCACTTCTCCGGGGCGGAAAGCCACCCGGCCATCACGGCGCAACTGGCCGCGTGCCAGGGGCACTTTGCCCTCATGCGCGGAAATCTCGCCGAGTCCTTCGCGCAGCTGTCCCGGGCAGCGGAGATCGGCCAGGCCTTCAGCAACCCGACTCTGCTGCGCTGTGAGGCCGATCTGGTGGAAGTCCTGGTCAGGCTGGGCAGGCACAGGGAAGCCGCCCAGGCACTGTGGCACTTGGAAAGCCGGGCGGTGGGCCTGCGTTCGCCCTGGATCATGATGGCGGTTGCCCGGAGCCGGGCGATGCTGGCTGACGGCGAGCAGTCCCTCCAGATGTTCAACGATGCACTTGCAAACAGGAACGCCCAGGAGTCCCTGCTGGAACGCGCCAGGACACTGCTCTGCTACTCCGAACGCCTCAACGCTTTCGGCCGCATTCGGAGCGCCCGGGACGGTCTGCTTCGTGCCAAAGTGATGTTCGACGAAGCGGGTGCCCATGCCTGGGCCCAGCACGTTGACTCGCTGCTGCTCGACGAGCGGGTGGAACCAGCCGGCACGCCCGACAATCCGGCGATGCTGATGCTTGCAGACCACGAACGCGTGCTGGCCCGAATGGTGGCCCGCGGGATGCGGAACAAGGAAATCGCGGCCACCCTCTATGTGTCCGTCCGTACCGTGGAGGTGCGCCTGACTGCGATTTACAGGAAGCTCGGAGTCGAATCACGAGCCCAGCTGACGGCCCTTGCGGCCGGCAAGGCAGCCGCCCTGGCTAAGGAGCCGTTCGTCCTTCCTGCCGTCTAGGACAGTGGCCGGGCGGCGTGCCCCCGGATGGGTGCGCCCCGCCGCCGGGCCCCGGCTGAGGCGCCGGCGTTGCAGGTACCCGCAGTTCCCGCATTGTTCCCGGCCAGCGCCCGCAGTACCGCCTCCGTTCCGCACCGGAACGGGACGGAACGGACTAATTTTGCAATAGGCAATGCACATCCCGGAACTGCACGTGGGAAGGACTCGGACATGAGAACGGCCACCAGGAAGGCCGGTGCACGGTGACTGCGGAAACCGTCCTTGCGCGCATCAACGTCATGGAACCCTGGCTCGGCGACAAAGAAGCGCGAGCCGTGGCGGACGTCCTGGCCTCCGGTCTGCTCTCGCAAGGGCCCAAGGTCAGGGAGTTCGAGGCGAGGTTCAGCGTTTCTCAAGAAGTGCGCCACGCCGTCGCAACCTCCAGCAGTACCACCGCCCTGCACTTGGCGCTGATAGTGGCCGGCATCGGTCCCGGCGACGACGTGGTGGTGCCGTCGCTGGCCTTCATCGCCACGGCGAATGCGGTGACGTACATCGGGGCACGGCCGGTTTTCTGCGACGTGGACCCCGCCACCGGGACTGTGACGGCGGCAACGGTCCGGGCGGCATTGACCCTGGACACGCGGGCCGTGATCGTGGTGGACCAGTCCGGCGTCCCCGTTGACCTGGACCCCGTCCGCGAGTTGTGCGACCGTCACGAAATCACTGTGATCGAAGACGCCGGCTGCGCCGTTGGCTCGAAATACAAGGGCAGGCCCGTGGGCACGGGGGCCGACATTTCCGTGTGGTCGTTCCACCAGGACAATGTGCTGACCACTGGCGAGGGCGGGATGCTGACAACCCACCGGGCGGACTGGGCGGCACGGGCCCGGAGCCTCCGCGGCCACTCCCTGAACGTGCCGGCGGCGGACCGTCGCGGACCCCGCATTGCCGCGCCGGAGGTGTACGTCGAGATCGGCTTCGACTACCAGATGACGGATCTGCAGGCCACCGTCGGCATCGTGCAGCTCGGCCGGCTGGGCGAGATAGTGGCTCGCCGCCGGGAGATCGCCGCGAAGTATGAGGCAGGGCTTTCCGGCCTGGCTGGTCTGCGGTTCGTGGCCGACCCACCGTACGGGACGGCCAACTTCCAGTCCTTTTGGGTCGAAGTCCTCCCGAATTTCGCCATTGACCGCGAAGGGCTCCTGGCCCGCCTGGCCGACGCCGGAATTTCGGCGCGCCGCGGCGCCATGGCGGCTCACCGGCAGCCTGCCTACCGGTGGCGCCAAACTGGCAACGCAGGGCTCCAGAACACCGAACGGTTGACGGACCGGACCCTGGTTCTCCCGATTTTCCACGGCCTGGACAACGTGGGCCTGAACCGGGTCATGAACACCGTACGGGCGGCCGCCGGTGTACGCCGGTGAGCGAACTCGTGCTGATCGCAGCAAGCGGGCTGGCCCGGGAGGTCCTGACCATGGTCCGCGCCAGCGGGCAGTACGACGTCGTCGGGCTGCTCGACGACGACAAGGAAATGGCAGGCGTCACCGTGGACGGCGCGCCGGTGCTGGGGACCATTGACGACGCCTCCAAGTTCACGCACGCCCTGGTGCTGGTCTGCCTGGCCTCGGGAAAATCCCGGGAAACCGTGGTGGAACGGCTCGCGGCTCAGGGCGTGCGCGATGCCCGGTACGCCACTGCCATCGACCCCACCGTTGAGTGTCCCGAGGGTTGCCGGATCGGCCGAGGCAGCATCATGCTGCGGAATGTGACGCTGACGGCTTCGGTCACGCTTGGGGCTCATGTTGTGGCCATGCCGTCCGTGACTTTCACGCACGACGACGACGTGGCGGACTTCGCGACGTTCGCGGCCGGTGTGTCGCTGGGCGGCGGAGTCCGGATCGGCCGGGCGGCCTACCTGGGACTGAATTCCAGCGTACGTGCATGGACTTCAGTGGGGTCCTACGCGACCGTTGGGAATGGGGCGGCAGTGTTGAGCAACGTACCCGACGGCGAAACATGGGTGGGCGTCCCAGCCCACCCTATCGATCAGGAATGAGGCAGGAAAAGCACTCCGGCGGCACCCCGCACTCCATGGCGGGGGCCAGCTTCAGTGCAGCCCGCTCCTCGACGGCGCTAAGTTCGTCGACGCGTTCGCTCACTGGACCTCCCTCCATGGTGTGCCTATGAGCGCTGTCCCGGCCGACGCGCGGCCCTCGATATGCGCGATCCGGCGCCCTCGCAGATAGCCGGCGGCAGTGCACGCCAGAACGGCCATCACCGCACCAGCGCGGCCCAAGCCGTGGGGGTCTGATCCCCGGCCCCAATCACGAATCCCGGAAAATACGGCCCGCGGCAGTACGCTCCGGACGTAGCGCCGTTCAGGGCCGAGAGCCCGCTTGTGGCCAACGATCTGGCTGACCTGGGCTTTGGAGATACCTTCGGACCAGGAACGCGACAGCATGTAGGGGATGGTTCCCCTGTCCGCCGGCACATGGTGACGGACCAAAGCGGCGGGTTCGTAGACGATCCGTGACCCAGGCGTGCCCATCTTGGAGCGGATGCAAATTTCGGTCTCCTCGCACCCGAGCGGTTTCGTGCCCTGCCGGCCGAGCGAGACATTGAATCCGCCCACCTGCCGCAGGACTTCGAGCCTGAAGGACATGTTTGCGCCGATGACATTCCGTACCTCGGAGGCCACCTTGGGCATTCCGCGGTGGCTGCATCCTACGATCCAGTCGAGCTCTTCACCGAAGTAGCCCGGACGGCCCGTTTCCCACACCGGTTCCACGCGGCCGCCGACGGCCAGG
>NZ_JAKFFD010000063.1:0-3560 GCF_036675385.1 Pseudarthrobacter sp.
CGCGACCTCGGGGTCCAGGTTGTTCATCAGCATCCGCAGCGGGGCTTCTGTCTGCCAGCTCTTGGCGGTGAGCTCGGTGCCGCGGGCAGCTTTGACCGGGCGGGCACCGGTAGTGAAATCGGCGGGTGCCATGAGGGGCTCCTTTGTGTTCTGGGCGAGTATGAGGTTCGCGGTGTTGGGAAGAGGTTCTGTATCAACTAAAGCCGTTCCGGGCGGGGCCGGACAGGGCTTTCGGAGGGGTGGTGTCCGGGATTCCAGACTGCTGCGGGTTCCTGTCGGACCGTCGGGGAGGCAGAGCCAGCCGACGGCGGGCAGCACTACTTGGCAGGGCGGCCGTGGATGCGGACGGAGAGTTCGTCCGCTACTTTCTGGACCCGCGCGGCGAGCGCCGGCCATTGGTCCGCCGGCAGTTTGTCCTCGAGGAACGTGACGGCGACTGCCGCCGTCGGCCATCCCACGTGGTCCGTGACAGCGGCGGCGATCGAGCCGAAGCCGGGCGTCACCTCGCCATGTTCGGTGGCGTAGCCGCGCTGCCTCACTTGGTCCAGGTGCGAGGACAGCGCGGAGTACTTCATGATGGCGCCCTCCACCTCATGCCGGGCGGTGAAGGCCTCGGCATTCGGGTAAAGCGCCCGGACCTGCGACTTGGGCAGTGCGGCGAGAATGGCGCGGCCGCTGGCGGTGAGGTGGCTGGGAAGCCGGACGCCGACGTCGGTCACCAGGGAGGGGCGGTTCTTGGCCCGTTCCTCCACGATGTAGAGCACGTCGCGGCCGTGGAGCACGGCCAGGTGCGCGCTCTCACCGATGACGTCCACCAGCGACGCCAGCAGCGGCCGGCCCAGGCGGGACAGCGGTTCCTGCCGCGAATACGCCGAGCTCAGCTCGAAGGCACTGATGCCCAGCCCGTAGCGCTGCTCCTCGTGCAGGTGAAGGACAAAACCGTTCGCCTCCATCACCCCCAAGAGGTGGTAGACGCTGGAGCGCGGCAACCCCAAGGATGTTGCAATGCTCGACGCCGCCATCGGCCCCCGTTTGGAGGCCAGCAGCTTGAGGATACGCAGGGTGTTCTCGGCGGCGGGGACTTTGGACGTTGCCCTTGGTTCAGTGCCCGCCTCTGGCCTGGCTTCCGTGTTCGGCAACACTGCACTCGACTCCACTGTGCCCTCCGTCATTTCTCGCGGGGCTTCCGGCCATGTCCGGGATCCCGTACTTAACCTTGCGCCTACGACCGGTCCCCTCACTGCCATCAAAACACGGCCGGTGTCCGGGATGCCAGACACTTGCCTTCGATGCGGGTCGGTCCGGAGTTGTTTGGGCTTAGGCTGGCTTCCCGGCCGCTCGGGCCCGCCCTGGCCCGCCGGGGCAGCTGGATCGGGTCCGGCTGCGTGGCCGGAGGCGTGGGCCGGAGCCGCTGGTCGTCGGAGCTGGTCGTAGGCTGAAGCGTATGGCCTCAACCAGCGATATTCTTGCGCGTACGATTCCCAGCTCCGCCGACTGGTTCCGCCAGCGGTTCCGGCAGGCCACGAGTATCAACTGCTAGGCCCCCTGCTTCGCGTGACCGGACAGCGGCGGGGCTTCATCGAGTCGGCTCGTGATGCCGGCGTGGAGGGCGGAATGCTCGACAGACTGATCGTCGAGCAGCGTGACTACTTTGCCGGCCGCGGGGAAGCCGTCGAGTGGACGATACGGGCGCATGACCTCCCGGTTGATATTGAGTCCCGGCTTCTGGCCGCGGGCTTCGCACCGGAAGACCGCGAGACCGTCCTGGTGGGTGAGACGGCAGCGATGGCCGGTGATCCGGCGGTCCCCGAAGGCATCCGTGTGAGGCCAGTCTCAGAACGTGGCGACCTGGAGCGGATTGCGCGCATGAAGTCCGTGGTGTGGGGCGCTGATTACAGCTGGGTGGCCTCTGACCTGCATCACCGGCTCGCCGCTGACCCGGAAAACCTGGTGGTCTTCGTAGCGGAGGCCTCGGGCGAAGTGGTGTCGGCGGCCTGGCTGGAGATCAATCCGGACACGGACTTCGCCGGTTTGTGGGGCGGGTCAACTTTGCCTGCATGGCGCGGGCGCGGGATCTATAAGGCTCTGGTTTCCGCACGCGCCCAGGTGGCGGCCGCCCGTGGAGTGAAATATCTGCAGGTGGACGCGTCTGCTGACAGTGAGCCGATCCTGCGAAGGTTGGGGTTCAGGGCAATCACCACCACCACTCCGTTTGTGTGGACTCCTCCTGTGAGGGGCGATAGCCCTGGAGCAGCTGGATAGAGCCCGCCCCCGCGAGGACGAAATGTCATGCTGCACCACCAACTGCGCTCCCGTGACTCAAACCAGCGCCCAATCTGGGAAGGTACCTTCTTTCACTGATGATCCTGCAGCTGGCCATTGGGCAGCGATGAGTCGACGGGCAGGTCCGGAGAAACCGCGCCAACGTGTTGAAGTCTGAGCTCTTCGAGAAGCTCCGGCGGCCAGTGGGGTGGTTCCCAGTCGGGGTGTTCGCTTTGGTAGTGGCGTCCGGTGGGTGATATCCAGCCGGGTGGTTCGTTCTTTGTGGCTGGTGTGGGTTGCCAGGCTGTGGTGTGTCTGAGTCTGTGGTGTTTGTGGCAGGGTTGGCCGAGATTTGAAATGCCGGTGGTGCCGCCGTGGGCCCAGGCGAGGAGGTGGTCTGCTTCGTTGTCGAGGGAGTGGTTGCTGCAGCCGGGGAACGGGCACTTCCCGTCCCGTAACCGCAGCCATTGGCGTTGGGCTTTGGTGAGCCGGTAGCTGGTTCTGCCGATTTCCAGGGGTGCTCCGTCGCGGGGGTCGATGAGGACGCGGTGGAAGGATTCGGCGCCGTCGGCGATGAGCTGGCGGGCCATGGATGGTGGGATCGGGCCGTATCCGTCGAGCATGGCGGGTTCGTCGGTGAGGCCGAGCAGCGCCATGACCGGGACGGTGATCAACACCTGTGCCCGTGGGGATGGAACGCCGCCGCTCACAGCGATGCCCCCGGTCTCTTGGTCGCTCGTTTCGCCGGTCGCGCCGCCGCTCTTTTCCCTACCCTCATCGCCGGTTCCGCTGCCGGTGATGTTGTTGCCGAGAAGCCAGGCGGCGACGGTGTCAGCGCGGAGCTGGCTGAGGTTCCGGTCTTCGTCCGGTCCTTGGAGGGCGCGGGCTGCGGTGGTGGCGCGGTCCCAGATCCCCGCGGCCTGATCGGCGGGGAGGTAGGCGGAGAGCCAGGCCATGCCGTCGCGGTCCGGGGCGTATTCCAGGCGCCGGTCGGCTGCGCTCTTGATGTGGCGTTTTTCGATGCTGACCGGGTGGTGGCGTTCCCGCCAGGTCCGTGCCTTGTGCCGGAACCTTCCGGGGATGAGCTCACCGGCGAAGCCACGTGCCGGATTCACCACGTGGGGGTCCAGGAAATGCGCCTCTAACGCCTGCGCCCCGGCGGGGTCGAGGTTGGTGGTTTCGTCGACCATGATCCGGGCGTGCTGCCACGAAATCGTCCCGGCCTGCAACGCGGACAACGTCAAAGGCAGGGCAGTGGTCAGGGAGTGCGCCTCGGCGAGCAGGGCGCCGGCGGCCCG
>NZ_JAKFFD010000054.1:0-3558 GCF_036675385.1 Pseudarthrobacter sp.
GCCGCGTACCCCGACTTTTCAACACCCACCCAGAACGGAGCCAACCGTGGCTAAACCGACCCTGAAAGCAGTTCTGCTTTCACCCCAGCGCCCGCTGGGGGACCGGCCCCTGCTGGTGGTTGGACCCTCCCTGGGTACGTCCACCGTCCTGTGGTCCGAGGCGGCCTCCCTGCTCGGAAACGACTACGACGTTGTGGCCTGGGACCTGCCCGGCCACGGCGTCTCACCCGCCGCCACGGAGACGTTCGACGTCGCCGCGCTGGCAGATTCAGTGGTGGAGCTGGTGGACTCGATCGCGCCGGGCGGAGCCTTCCACTATGCCGGGGTTTCGCTCGGCGGCGCCACAGGCCTGCAGCTGGGCATCAAGCACGGCGAACGCCTCAAGAGCCTGTCCGTCCAGTGCACCGGCGCCAAGATCGGCACCCCCGAAGCCTGGTTGGAACGCGCCGAAACCGTACGCAGCCAGGGCACTCCCGTGATGATCCAGGGTTCCGCGCAGCGCTGGTTCGCGCCGGGATTTATGGACCGTGAGCCCGAGCGGAGCAGCCGGCTCCTGCACTCCCTCCGCGACACCGACCGCTTCAGCTACGCCTTCTGCTGCGAAGCCCTGGCAGGCTTCGACGTCCGTGCCGACCTCGGCAGAATCACCGTCCCCACCCAGGCAGTTGCCGGCGCGGCGGACACTGTTGCACCGCCGTCGATGGCTCAGGAAACCGTTGAGGGCATTACCGCCGGCGGCGGTACGGCAAATTCTGTGACGCTGGAGGGAGTGGCGCACCTGGCCCCGGCCGAAGCCCCCGCCCACGTTGCCGAACTGCTGCGGACCCTCATCACCTGGAGCGAATCCCAGGGGGCAGCCAAATGAGCGGCGCAGCCCCGAACGGGGGAGAGCGGAACGGCGTGGTCCAGCCGGACGCCACCAGCCAGGAAATTTACGACGGCGGCATGGTGGTCCGCCGCGAAGTGCTGGGCGCCGCGCACGTGGACCGGGCCAACGCCACCAAGGACGAATTCACCGACGATTTCCAAGACATGATCACGCGGATCGCGTGGGGTGGCATCTGGACCCGGCCGGGCCTCTCGCGGCAGATGCGCTCGGCCGTGACCATCACCGCGATGGTGGCGCACGGGCACTGGGAAGAGCTGGCCATGCACATCCGCGCGGCCATCACCAACGGCCTGAGCAGGGACGAAATCAAGGAAATCCTGCTGCAGACCGCCATCTACTGCGGAGTTCCCGCCGCCAACACAGCCTTCAAGACCGCCCAGCAGGTCTTCCGCGACTTGGACAACGCCACCCCACCCAACTAACTGCGACCTAGTTGGGACTCTCAGACGGAATTAAAGGAAAAGTTATGAACCAGGCCTTTTTGTACGACGCCGTGCGCACGCCGTTCGGTAAGTTCGGCTCCGGCCTCGCCGGAGTCCGCCCGGATGACCTTGCCGCGCACGTGATCACCGAATCCGTGAAGCGCGCCCCCGGGCTGGATCCCGAGCGGATCGACGAGGTCGTCTTCGGCAACGCCAACGGCGCCGGTGAAGAGAACCGCAACATCGCCAGAATGGGCACCCTGTTGGCCGGCCTGCCGGTCTCGATCCCGGGCACCACGGTCAACCGGCTCTGCGGCTCCTCGCTGGACGCGGCGATCATCGCCTCGCGCCAGATCAACGCCGGCGACGCCGAGCTGATGCTGGTGGGCGGCGCGGAATCGATGTCCCGGGCCCCCTGGGTGCTGCCCAAGACGGAGAAGCCCTACCCGGCCGGGGACATGACCCTGGCCTCCACCACGCTGGGCTGGCGCCTGGTGAACAAGGCGATGCCGAAGGACTGGACCATCTCCCTGGGCGAGGCCACCGAGCGGCTGCGCGAGAAGTACGGCGTGACCCGCGAGGACCAGGACGAGTTCGCCGCGAACTCGCACAACCTTTCCGCCGCAGCGTGGGACGAGGGCTTCTACGACAACCTCGTCGCCCCGGTGCCGGGCACGGACCTGGTCAGCGATGAAGGCATCCGTGCCGGCTCCTCCGCGGAGAAGCTCGCCGGTCTCAAGACCGTGTTCCGCACCGAGAACGGCACCGTCACCGCCGGAAACTCATCCCCGCTGTCCGACGGCGCCTCCGCGGCCTGGATCGGAAGCGAAGCGGCCGCCGGGCTGCTGGGGCTGGAACCGCTGGCCCGCATCGCCGGCCGCGGCGCGCACGCCAACGACCCCCAGTTCTTCGGCTACGCCCCGGTGGAGGCCGCGAACAAGGCCCTCGCAAAGGCGGGCGTCAGCTGGGACCAGGTGGGCGCCGTCGAACTTAACGAAGCGTTCGCCGCCCAATCCCTGGCCTGCATCAACGCCTGGGGCATCGATCCTTCGATCGTGAACCGCCACGGCGGCGCACTCGCCATGGGCCACCCCCTCGGCGCGTCCGGCACACGGATCCTGGGCACCCTAGCCCGGTCCCTGCAGGCCTCCGGTGAGCGCTGGGGCGTCGCCGCGATCTGCATCGGCGTGGGCCAGGGTCTGGCCGTTGTCCTCGAAAACGTCACCGCCGCCCCGCCGGCAAAACCAGTGAAGGGCTAAGAGATGCTGACTTTTGTAGATACCGTTGCCGACGCCGTTGCCGGTATCAAGGACGGCTCCACCGTGATGATCGGCGGTTTCGGCAATGCCGGGCAGCCGTTCGAACTGATCGACGCGCTGATGGACTGCGGCGCCACGGACCTGACCGTGGTGAACAACAACGCCGGCCAGGGCGACCAGGGCCTCGCGCTGCTGATCAAGGAGGGCCGGGTCAGGAAGATGATCTGCTCCTTCCCGCGGCAGTCCGATTCCTGGCACTTCGACGCCAAGTACAAGGCCGGCGAGATCGAGCTGGAACTGGTGCCGCAGGGCAACCTGGCCGAGCGGATCCGCGCCGCCGGAGCGGGCATCGGCGGGTTCTTCACGCCCACCGGGTACGGCACGATGCTGGCCGAGGGCAAGGAAACCCGCATCATCGACGGCCGCGGCCAGGTGTTCGAAACCCCCATCCACGCAGACGTGGCGTTGATCAAGGCCCTGAAGGCCGACGGCGTGGGGAACCTCGTGTACCGCAAGACCGCCCGGAACTTCGGCCCCATCATGGCCGCCGCCGCCAAGCACACGGTGGTCCAGGTGTCCGAGATCGTCCCCACCGGCGGGCTCGATCCCGAAAACGTCGTGACCCCCGGCATCTACGTCAACAGCATCGTGAAGGTGGCCTGAACATGAGCGCACAGACCAACAGCCAGGCCAGCATCCAGACGTCCGACAAGCGGCTGGGCCGCGACGAACTCGCCGAGCTCGTGGCCCGCGACATCGCGCCGGGTTCCTTCGTGAACCTCGGCATCGGCCAGCCCACCCTGGTCTCCAACTACCTCAAGCCGGAGCAGAACATCACGCTCCACACGGAGAACGGCATGCTGGGCATGGGTCCGGCAGCCGAGGGCGACGACATCGACGGCGACCTCATCAACGCCGGCAAGATCCCGGTCACGGAGCTGCCCGGGGCGTCCTACTTCCACCACGCGGACTCGTTCGCGATCATGCG
>NZ_JAKFFD010000231.1:0-16622 GCF_036675385.1 Pseudarthrobacter sp.
GTAGAACGAGGAAACGATGGCCAGCAGCGCCTGCGCGGTGCAGATGTTGGACGTGGCCTTCTCGCGGCGGATGTGCTGCTCACGGGTCTGCAGCGCCAGGCGGTAGGCGGGGGTCCCGGCGTCGTCCTTGGAGACCCCGACGAGGCGGCCGGGCATGGACCGCTCGAGACCCTTGGCTACGGCCATGTAGGCGGCGTGAGGGCCGCCGAAGAACAGCGGCACACCAAAGCGCTGGGTGGAGCCGACAGCGATGTCCGCGCCCTGCTCCCCGGGAGGGGTGATCAGCGTCAGCGCCAGCAGGTCCGCGGCGACCGTGACGAGGGCGCCGCGTTCCTTGGCAGCCGCGATCACGTCGGCGTGGTTGAAGACCCGGCCCGAGACACCCGGCTGCTGCAGCACAATGCCGTTGATGACGCCGTTGGGCAGGCCCTTGGAGAGGTCGGCGACCTCCACCTCGAAGCCCAGGGCCTCGGCGCGGCCCTTCACAATCGCGATGGTCTGCGGCAGGCAGTCGGCATCGAGGACGGTCTTGCCGTCGCGGGCTTCTTTGTTCTTGTTGGCGCGGCGCATCATCAGCACGGCCTCGGCGACGGCGGTGGCTTCATCGAGCAGCGACGCGTTCGCGATGGGCAGGCCCACCAGATCCTGGACCATGGTCTGGAAGTTCAGGAGCGCTTCGAGCCGGCCCTGGGAAATTTCGGGCTGGTACGGGGTGTAGGCGGTGTACCAGGCCGGGGCCTCGAGGATGTTCCGCCGGATCACCGCAGGCGTGACCGTGTCGTAGTAGCCCTGGCCGATCATCTGCACGGCAGTCTTGTTCTTCGCCGCGAGCTTCCGCAGCTCGGCAAGGACCTCAACCTCACTCAGGGCGTCCTTGAGGCGGAGGGCCGCATCCTGCCGGATGCCGTTGGGGACGGCAGTATCCACCAGCGCGTCCACAGTGCCGTAGCCGACGGCCTTGAGCATGGAGTCGATATCGGCCTGGCGGCGGGCGCCAATATGCCGGTCGACGAAAGTGGCCGAGGCCGAATTAACACTCACAAGGAACTCCATTACTAAGGCGGGCGCAGGGTGCGCCACATCGACTCGGGTTCCTCCCCGCTCTGTCTGGGACCTGAGAGTTTCCGCGCAGCCTGCTTCCGCTGGGCTGCGCTTGCACCGTCGGTGGGCACAGCGGTCCTGACATTCCGGAGTGATCCGGGACGCTTCAGGCGGACGGCCTGCCACTTTCCAGAGTTGCCTGGCCGCGGCGGTACGTGGGCCTGAGAGATTCCTGGGGAGGATTTGCTCCTACGGCGCCTGTTGTACCTGCTAACAGAACTCTCCCGCCGCAGATCAAAGGCATATATTCAGATTTTGTGGCGGCCGCAGATGGTCGCCACGCCGTCCAATTCTCCTACGCCCCGGGCCACCGGGCAAATGAGGTCGGCGGGTTCAGCCGCGAAGCCGCTCCACGGCAGCGAGGAGCTCCTCAATGTCTCCGTGCCTGCCCCTGCCGTCCCCGGTGGTGCCGCTTTCCCACATGGCGTTGAAATACAGCCCGTCCCCCATATACAGCACGGCTTTCGCCATGGCCGTGCCGACGTCGGCCGCGATCAGGTCCAACCATTGCTGCTGGATGGCGGCAAAGCGGCGCCGGGCCTCTTCATGGGCCACTTCAGCCAGGCGCGTGGCGGCCACGAAGGACCGGTCCATGGGCGAGTCGGACCAGAGCGAGGAACGGATGAAGTAGGCCGCCGCACCTTCGGCTGCTGCGGCCATCAGCGCGAGGTCCTCGACGGCCAGTCGGTCCAGCCGCTCCAGCACCGCAGCGATCAGCGCCTCCTTGTTGGGGAAGTGATAGAGCAGCCCGCCCTTGGACACGCCTGCCCGCTTGGCCACAGCATCCAAAGTGGCAGCCCGCTCCCCCACGTCGATCAGGAGTTCTTCAAAAGCGTCGAGGACTGCGTCGCGTGCGACGGGATTTCTGGCCATGGCTTCAATCATGCACGCTCCGGGTCCCGTTTCTTAACTGTACCGTCTGGACGGTATAGTTATCAGCATGACGTTGTCCGCACAGTCCAACCAGAACACCCGAAGCACATCCACCACGGCCGCCGATTTCAGGCCGTCAGGGCCCGCCAAGGCGCCCTGGCGCGATTGGCTCGCGCTGGCTCTGCTGATGTTTCCGGTACTCCTGGTTGCGGTGGACAACACTGCGTTGACGTTCGCGCTTCCGGCCATTGCGAGCAGCCTGGAGACAACCGGAGTCCAGCTGCTGTGGATTGTGGACGCCTATCCCCTGGTGCTTGCCGGATTGCTGGTCGCCATGGGCAGCCTGGGCGACCGGATCGGGCGCCGCCGGCTGCTGCTGGCCGGCAGTGTTGGTTTCGCCGCGGTCTCAGCGGCAACAGCCTTTGCCCCCACCGCGGAGTGGCTGATAGCGGGACGGGCCCTGCTGGGGTTCTTCGGGGCCATGCTGATGCCCTCAACCCTGTCCCTGATCCGCAACATTTTTCCGGATCCAAACCGGCGTCGGCTGGCCGTTGCCATCTGGGCTGCCGGCTTCTCCGGCGGCGCCGCCCTGGGTCCCATCTTCGGCGGGTGGCTGGTGGAGCAGTTCTGGTGGGGCGCCATCCTGCTGGTCGCCGTGCCCATCATGCTGCCCCTGCTGGCGTTCGGCCCTGCATTCATCCCGGAATCAAAAGATCCGCGCCCCGGCCGGGTGGACGTGCCCAGCATCGCCCTGTCCCTGCTGGTAATGGTGCCCATTGTGTATGGCATCAAGGAGCTGGCGACCGATGGTTTCGGGGCCACTCCTGTGGGTCTTGTTGCCTTTGGCCTGGCCATGGGCGTCGTCTTTGTCCGCCGCCAGCAGCGGCTGGCCAGCCCCCTGCTGGACATGTCCCTGTTCGGCAACCGGGTCTTCAGCACTGCCATCACGGCAAACGTGCTGGCCCTGTTCTCCTTCAACGGCTTCATCCTGTTCCTCGCCCAGCACCTGCAGCTCCTGGACGGAATGACGCCGTCGGCCGCCGGAATTGCCATGATCCCGGCACTGGTGGCCACAGTGCTGGCTGGGCTGGCAGTGGTGCCGCTGGTCCGGAAGGTGCGTCCGGGCTTTGTGGTGGCGGGTGGCCTGGCCCTGAGCGCCGCGGGCTACGGAATCGTAGTCTTCGGTGACCACGGCTCCGGGCCGGCCCTCCTGCTGGCCGCGCTGCTGATCCTCGCCCTGGGCGTGGGCACAGCGGAAACCATTTCCAATGACCTCATCCTGGGCTCCGTTCCAGCGGAGAAGTCAGGAGCGGCGGCCGCCATCTCCGAAACGGGCTATGAGGTGGGGTCACTGCTGGGGACGGCGGTGCTGGGCTCCATCCTGACCGCTTCCTACCAGCACAATCTCCGGCTTCCGGCCGGGGTGGAGGAAACGGCGTCGGGCACTGCAGTACACCAGGCGGGTGAAACTCTGGCGGGCGCCGTGGAACTGGCCGCCGGCCTGCCTGCTCCGCTGGCCGAAGCCCTCCGCGGCGCAGCACGCCTGGCGTTTGATTCGGGCGTCCACACCACTGCGGCGATTGCGCTGGTACTGATGGCGGGCGCGGCAGCCCTTGCCGCCGTCGTACTCCGGAAAGTTCCGACGGCGGACTAGGCGCCCGTCTCCGGCAAGCCGGCGAGCGCATAAACAGCGCACGGCGCCGGAAGTCATTCCGGCGCCGTGCGCTTGTGGCCTCACTATGGGCCGGCGACTACTTGGCGTCAGGGGCGGTGACGCTGGCGGAGGCCTTCATGGTCTCGGCGTTCACCATCCACGCGTACTGCTCCAGCTTGGCGATGAATTCATGAAGCAGGTCCGCGGTGGTGGGATCCTCTTCGTCCACTTCGTCATGGACCTTGCGCATGGTGCCCACGGCACCCTCAAGCGCGGCGACGATCCGCTCGATGGCGTCCTTCGTGTTAATGAGGCCTTCGGGGAACTGCGCGAGGCTGGTGGACTTGGCCACGGTGGCACTGCGGCCGTCCGGCAGGGCATGCAGGGCGCGCATCCGCTCGGCCATATCATCCGCGAACTGCCGGGCGGCATCCACGATTTCGTCCAGCTGCAGGTGAAGGTCGCGGAAGTTGGTCCCCACAATGTTCCAGTGGGCCTGCTTGCCCTGGATGTGCAGCTCAATCAGGTCCGCAAGTACGGCCTGCAGGTTATTGGTCAGGGTCGGTGAAGCTTTCATGAATCCTCCTCGATTGGTCCAGTAGTCCCGACGCTATCAGCCGCGGGATCGATCGCGGCAGGCCGAAAGCAAATTTCTCAGTGAGCTTACTAATCTCACGGAGCAAGACAAAAGAATGGAATTCATATAAACCATTGCGCGAAAGCCGTCCACCCTCCATACTAAATGAACGTCATTCATTTAGTGACGGTCGTCTCACTGGAAGTAAGCACATGATTGAAATTTCCTGCCTCGACTCACCCACGTCCCTGGCCCGGACAACGCCGTCCGTCCGCCCTGCCCTGCGGGTGGGCGTTGTGCAGCACCGCTGGCATGCAGACATTGCCGTCCTGCAGGCGGAACTCGATGAAGGAATCGGCCGCGCCGCCAGGCTCGGTGCCACGGTCGTATTCCTCCCCGAACTCACGCTTTCCCGCTACCCCGCGGACACGCGCCCCGAAAATGACACCACGCGCCCTGGCGCGGTGCGGCCCCGGCCGTCGGACACCGCTGAGGACCTGCTCACCGGACCCACGTTCCGGTTTGCTGCCGGGTCGGCCCGCCGCCACGGCGTCGCTGTCCATGCCTCGCTGTACCAGCAGGCACCGAACCCTGACGGCAGCGACGACGGCCTCGGGCTGAACACCGCCATCCTGGTGTCGTCCGAGGGCGAACTGCTCGCCCGCACGCACAAGCTCCACATCCCGGTCACCGCCGGCTACTACGAAGACAAGTTCTTTCGCCAGGGGCCGGCGGCCGCGGATGCCTACGAGGTCCACGCGCCGGCAGAACTGGGCGGCGCCCGGCTGGGCATGCCCACCTGCTGGGACGAATGGTTCCCGGAGGTGGCCCGGCTCTACTCCCTCGGTGGCGCAGAGATCCTGGTCTACCCCACCGCCATCGGCTCCGAACCGGACCACCCTGACTTCGACACCCAGCCGCTGTGGCAGCAGGTCATCGTGGGCAACGGCATCGCCAACGGGCTCTTTATGATCGCCCCCAACCGCTGGGGCAGTGAAGGAACGCTGAACTTCTACGGCTCCTCCTTCATCTCCGACCCCTACGGCCGCGTCCTCGTGCAGGCCCCGCGTGACGCCTCCGCAGTGCTGGTGGCAGACCTCGACCTGGACCAGCGGCGGGACTGGCTGACGCTTTTCCCCTTCCTGTCCACGCGCCGCCCCGATACCTACGGCCGGCTTACGGAACCCGTACGCCGTGACCAGCCGCTCGGCGGCGAAGTCCTCGCATCCGCGCAGGTGACCGCATGAGCACGTGGCTCATGCCCGCCGAGACCGCCCCGCAGGAGAGGCTGTGGATGGCCTTTCCCACCGGCGGCTACACGCTGGGCGACACGGAGGAGGATGCCCACGCTGCCCGGTCCATCTGGGCAGCGGTGGCCAACGCCGCCGTCGAATTTGAGCCCGTCACCGTGGTGGTGCACCCCGACGACGTCGGCATCGCCGCCCGCCATCTGAACCGGAACGTCGAGGTACTTGCCGCCCCGCTCAACGATGCATGGATGCGGGACATCGGCCCCACGTTTGTGCTGGACCAGGACGGGAGCCTCGGCGCCGTCGACTGGGTCTTCAACGGCTGGGGCGCCCAGGACTGGGCGCGCTGGGACAAGGACGCGCTGATCGCCGCCGAAGTCTCGGGCCGTGCCGGCGCCATGCACATCGTGTCCGCGCTGGTCAACGAAGGCGGCGGCATCCAGGTGGACGGCCAGGGAACCGTGCTGGTGACCGAAACCGTGCAGCTGGATCCGGGCCGCAACCCGGGACTCAGCCGCGCCGACGTCGAAGCCGAGCTCGCCCGGACCATCGGCGCAACCCACGTGGTCTGGCTCCCGCGCGGGCTGGCCCGCGACTCGGAACGGTTCGGCACGCGCGGTCATGTGGACATCGTGGCCGCCATCCCCTCCCCCGGCACACTGCTGGTGCATTCCCAGCAGGACCCCCGCCACCCGGACTTCCAGGTGAGCCGCGACATCATCGAGCACCTCCGCACCACGAGGGACGCGGCCGGCCGGGAGTGGACCATCATCGAAGTCCCCGCCCCTGAAGTGCTCTGGGATGACGAAGGCTTTGTCGACTACAGCTACATCAACCACGTCGTGGTCAACGGCGGCGTCATCGCCTGTACCTTCGGGGACCCCAACGATGACAAGGCGCTGCAGATCCTGGCGGAAGCCTACCCCGGCCGGCGTGTGGTCGGCATTGACGCCCGTGAGCTCTTCGCCCGCGGCGGCGGCATCCACTGCATCACCCAACAGCAGCCTGCTGCCTCGTAGAAAGCGCTGGACAATGACTCAAACCACCCGTACGAGCACCCCCGCAAGCCAGCCATCCGGGACCGACCCGGCCGGCTCGGCGCACGGCATCAC
This sequence comes from Pseudarthrobacter sp., assembly GCF_036675385.1. Classification (NCBI taxonomy): domain Bacteria; kingdom Bacillati; phylum Actinomycetota; class Actinomycetes; order Micrococcales; family Micrococcaceae; genus Pseudarthrobacter; species Pseudarthrobacter sp. The sequence continues at coordinate 6,568 of NZ_JAKFFD010000231.1, forward strand.
CGCAAAAGGACTGAAGGGCGGGCAGCTGGGCCTCCTCGCCGTCGTCGTTCTCGGCATTTCCACCATCGCACCGGCCTACACGCTGACCAGCGCCCTGGGCCCCACCGTTAATGAGGCGGGGCTCCAGTTGCCCGTCATTTTCCTGATCGGGTTCATCCCCATGATCCTGGTGTCACTCGCCTACCGGGAACTCAACGCCGATTCCCCGGACAGCGGCACCACGTTCACCTGGGTCACCAAAGCGTTTGGCCCCTGGGTGGGCTGGATGGGCGGCTGGGGACTGCTCGCCGCCAACATCATCGTCCTGTCCAACCTTGCGGGCGTGGCCGTCGATTTCTTCTATCTCTTCCTGTCGCAGCTGACGGGTGCGCCTGAACTCGCGGACCTCGCGGCCAATAAGCCGTTGAACGTCCTGACGTGCTTCGTGTTCGTGGCCCTCGCCGTGTGGGTGAGCTACCGCGGCCTGCACACCACCAAGCTGGTCCAGTACGGACTCGTCGGATTCCAGCTGCTGGTCCTGGGGCTTTTCGTGGCCATGGCGTTTGCGAACTGGTCCACGTCGGAAACGGCCATCCCGTTCAGCTGGGAGTGGTTCGACGTCACCAGGATCGAGACGTTCGGGCAGATCGCTGCCGGCATCTCGCTGTCGATCTTTGTCTACTGGGGCTGGGACGTGTGCCTGACTGTGAATGAGGAAACCGCCAACGGCAAAAAGACGGCCGGACTGGCCGGCACCCTCACCGCCGTCGTTGTCCTGGGGATCTATCTGCTGGTGACCATTTCCACCATGATGTTCGCCGGCGTCGGCGATACGGGGATAGGCCTGAACAACGCTGAGAACCACGAGAATCTCTTCACGGCGCTGGCCTCGCCGATCATGGGGCCGTTCGCCATCCTGATGTCGCTCGCGGTGTTGTCCAGTTCCGCCGCGTCCCTGCAGTCCACGTTCACGTCTCCGTCGCGCAGCCTGCTGGCCATGGCCCACTACGGCGCGCTGCCTGCGCCGTTCAGCCACATCAGCAAGCGTTTCTCGACGCCGGGCTTCGCCACAGTGGCGGCGGGCATCCTGTCCGCTGGGTTCTACGCGGTGATGCATGTGATCAGCGAAAACGTCCTGAACGACACCATCCTGGCCCTCGGCCTGATGATCTGCTTCTACTACGGCCTGACCGCGATCGCCTGCGCCTGGTACTTCCGGAACAGTGTGTTCAGCAGCGTCCGCAACTTCATGCTGCGGCTGCTCTGCCCGGTAGCGGGCGGTGTCGGATTGTTTGTGGTTTTCCTGCAGACAGCCATCGACAGCTGGGCGCCGGAGTTCGGCAGCGGCTCCGAGGTCTTCGGGGTTGGACTGGTCTTTGTCCTGGGCATCGGGATCCTGGCGCTCGGGGCTGTGCTGATGGTGATCATGGCACGCCTCCGCCCGGGGTTCTTCCGCGGCGAAACCATCCGCCGGGACACTCCTGCACTGGTGGTCCCGGAGTAGTTGCCCCACCCACAGCACGGCGCCCTGCCCGGAAAGTCTCCGGAGCAGGGCGCCGTTTTGGTTTCCTGATCTTGCCTCAACGGCGGTTCAGCAGCGAACCGCGGGTCACCAGAAGTGCGCTACATCCACCACCATGCGGGATCCGGATCCGGGGCCGTCCAGGGTGAAGACCCGGAACGGGAGCCGGGCACGGACGCCCAGTCCGATGCTGGTGTAGCCTTCGAAGCTGCCTGCGTAGGCCACCTGCCGGAAGGTCTGGTATCCCGACACGTTCGACAGTTCGGCCTTTGCCGCCGGGCTGTAGGTGACGTTGTAATTGCTGTCATAGGACGGTGCGTTCACAGTTACCTGGAGGAATGCTGAGCCCAACAGTGGGATTTCAAAACCTGAACCGTCCTGGACCACGGTCGGAACGTACTGAACCGTGTAGCCGGCAACAGGGCCGTTGAGATCAACCACCATCCGGTCAAAGCAGTAGTGCTGCCCTGTCCGGACGTTGGTGACGGATGCGGTGCTCATGGCCGGGTCTGATTCAGCCAGCGATCCCCATACGAGTCCGCAATACGATGTGGTTGCCGAGGCGGGCCCCGGAGCCAGGAAACCCAATCCGACAGCCATCAAAATGACTGTCAGCCACGTATGAATCTTTTTCATTGTGGGCCACCCTTCGAGTGATTAGGTAGCTCAAGCGTAGGAGTCTCCAAGGCCACTCAAAAGGGTTGTTGCCGCTTCGGCACGGAACCGTTAATCGGCCTTGGTTCCGGTCACGCGGGCGTAATCCTGAAGCACTTTGCGGGGCCATCGAAACGCTTTTAACACCGTTTCTGCACCCTGCCGTTATGCATAATAACGACGCCGGCGCACCTCACCGGAGTGCCGCCGTCGGCCGTTCAGCCTTCGCACTCGATGCAGTACTTCAGGCCGTTCTTTTCGCGTGCAATCTGGGACCGGTGCCGGACCAGGAAGCAGGATGAGCAGGTGAACTCATCGGACTGTTCGGGAACCACAATGACGGTCAGTTCTTCGCCGGAGAGATCGGCTCCGGGAAGGTCGATGCCTTCGGCGGTGTCGGTTTCGTCGACGTCGATGACTGCGGTCTGGGCACTGCCGCTGCGGGATGCCTGCAGGGCCTCCAGCGACTCGGCGGAAGCCTCGTCGTCAGTCTTGCGTGGAGCGTCGTAATCGGTAGCCATGGCGTGTTCACTTTCGTCGCTGCACGGCACCATTTCAGGCACCTCAGTGAAGCAGTTTAGGTCATTATGCCGCTACTTGGGCAACAGTGTGGCCAACCAGACAGATTTCGTTGGTTCGCCGTCTACAGGATTTGTCCAAGGCGCGGCCGGAACCGTATTGATGCAACCTTGACCGTATCCGGGGGCGAAATCTGAGAAGGCGCCTACAGGATGGATTCGCAGGCCGCTGAGGCCTGCAAAACCCACCCGAGGAGGCCGCTGTGGATACCGCGCTGCCCCTCCCGCCGGCCGACGCGACGCGCCCGCCTGCCGTTCATCCCACCCGGCGGGCGGCCCGCATCGCATCCGGTGCGGCCGTAGCTACCGCAGCTTCGGTGGTCAGGTGGTGCCTACCGGCACTTTCCTGATCCTAAGGGTTGGACGCCGAAACCAGACAGGATTTTTTCGGATATCTCTGAAGGGAACTTGCGGCTCCCTGGTGGGTCCTGCCGGCCGTCCCTTCTAGTGACCGAAGGTTCGACTGGTGCTGCACGAGGCAGCCCAGTCGAAGCCGTTACTGACCAGGGGCCCGGTAGACAGGAGTCTTGCCCACAGCTGCGTCAATATCCTCGGGAGTCATGAGCGGCGTGAGATGAAGGTCCACGGCGCCGGTGGAATTGATCATCAGGGAAAGGGCAACAGCACTCGGCTGATCGGGAACGTCGAAGACCCCAAGGACATCCGTCTCGCCGAACGCGTAGTAGATGCATTCCAGTGATCCCCCAACCGACTCCAAGGCCTTTACAACCGCGTCCCGACGCTTGGACCCACCCTCCTGCATCAGGCCTTTGATGCCCTGACCCACATAATTTGCTTGGAAAAGATACTTAGTCATGGTCGACTCCTGTTCTGCTTTGCCCAGAACACGAACCTATCCGCACGCCCAGAACAGAGGATGAGTGAAGGGTTCTGGAGTTCTCCCCGGCTGGGGTTGTGGGCCGAGTCTAGGCCCTCCCCCGGGAACTGGCAACGGTCGGTTGTACCCACGGTCCAGCCTTCATCCGGCAATGGCAACGAAGCCGGTCGCGGGCTTGTATTCGAGGGGCCGTTCCGGCGCCGTTGCTGGCCCACGGCGTCCGCGGGCCAGCAAGGGCATGGGGCGTAAACCGCCGCGGCTTCCAGCGTTTCGGCGCCTGTTCTCGTCGCTCCTTCGGAGCGGTTCACCATCAGCCCGAGAAGGTCAAAGACCAGAGTCGTTGCCGCGAGAGTGGTGATGTCCGCGTGGTCGTAAGCGGGGGCTACTTCGACGACATCGGCCCCCACGATGTTGATACCGGTGAGGCCCCCCAAGAGGGCAAGCAGCTCACGGGAGTGCAGACATGCAACGGTCCTGGCAGAAGACGGCAACCGCCCTGTTCGCGCACCGGCAGACCACCATTTACCGGATCCGTAAGATCAGTGAGCTGATAGGGATGGACGTGACCGAAACGTCAACCATGGCCCAGCTCTGGTTTGCCCTGCAGATCCATGAGGCGATGGAGGTCGGCGGCAGCGTACCGCTGGATACGCGCCCTCAAGCCTGAACCTGCGGCAGAGACACAATTGGAGCCTCCTGTCGGATTCGAACCGACGACCCCCGCTTTACAAGGCGGGGCGTACCGGTAGATCCCTAAGATGCCCCGAAACGGGTCCTGACCAGCAATCTTGCAACTATTGATTTCAAAACCATACCCGTCAATTCCCTGCAGTTCCTGTTCAAAGCGTGTCGTAAACGTGTCGCATTGGCGAGGGCTACCATAAGGTTCCCGGAGGTCAGGTCGTCCGGGAACAGAGCAGAAGGAGCTCCAACCACACAGAATGCCCTAACTTCGGGACGATGGCCGAAAACGCTTGCATGAAAGGGCGCATCTGCCCCGCGACCGGGCACTCAGCATCCCCGAAGGCCTCGGGCCGCCAGACACGTTCGGCTTCCACATGCGGTGGCCCTGTGCGAGAGCAAACGGCTCCCCTCGGCATCGATGACGACGCAGTGATGGGTTTTGCCGGCGTCGATACCGGCCCGTAGATGCCACACCCGGAGTGGGTCTAGATGTAACTGGCAAGGCCTTACTACCACGCAAATTGCCGCCGCCGCGAAGCCCGGCCAAAGCATCGCCCGCTACCACCTGGCTATCGCCGCCACCACGGAACCGTCCATCCGGGACGACCACTGCAACGCATCCAGCCCACCGCCGGTCACCCGCATCCCCGCAGCCGGGCTGCGAAACCTCAACGACAACCATCGCCCTGTACCGGGCCGAAGGGCGGCTGCCCTTGAGCGAGTCATCCTCTGCGCGGGAGCCTTCCCTAGCCACGTGGCTAACGAGACGCCGGCCAGGACCGCGACCGGGGAGGTCTCTCCCCCACGTAGAGCGACGGCCTTCAGGACATCCCCGGCTGGGAACAGCGCACCCGCACATCCAACAACGAAGCCCTCTGGAAACAACGCATGAACGAACTCACCGCCTACGTGGCCGCCGGGAACGGCTGGCCCGCCACAAACAGACAGACACCGAAGAACGGCTCCTGGGCATGTGGCTGTACATCCAACCCATGAAGGACCGCCACAACCAACTGGCGCCGGACAAAGAAACATAGCTCAACCTGCTCTTCCCGGCTGGCGGAACGGCCGGGACGCGCGGCCGCCCACCCGGTTCCCCCAACATCCGAAATGGACGACAGCCGCGGACCTTGAGCTGCGCCCGGATCCCGCATCGGGCCTTCGGCTGCAGGAGCCGATCACTGACAACTAGGCCCGCTGTGCGTAGCGTGGGGCCATGGGACTCATCTACGACGATCCGAGGATGGCCGCAAGACTCTCACGCGCATCGCAGCCGAGGAGCCGAAGGCCCCACCGAGCTCACTGGACGCATGCATACCGTCGTAGACGACCTGGCGCAGCGCAACCGGCCCCAGTACCTGGCAGAGCTGGTAATAGTCCTGGGGGTCGAACTGGTGAGCTCTTGGATGGAGTATCTTGCCTCTCACGCCGGCTGGCAACCCGCTACAACAGCCGCGTACGGGCCGTCATTGCCGACCCGTGCACTGGTTCACGCGGGACGAAAAGTGGGACACCCGGCGCATGGCGGCCGTGGGCAGCGGTGACCTGGTGAGCCCCGAATACTGGCCCGTCCAGGGTTGGCCTGACCTCGAACTCCGCATTGCGAACGTATTACGTTGCGCCGCGATCCGCCCTCCAGTCAGGGGCTCCTGGAGTCCATCGCCGACGGGTACTAGGTCTCGGTGAGATTGAACTGTCAACCCATCAGCGACGAGACCTGGGAAGGGATCAGGACGGAGTTCGCGTCGCTGCCCGCCTGGAGTAGGTCCGGTGCCGGCTCTCGGAGCCAATGAAAGATCCGGAACCAGTGACGCGGCAGCTCGTACGCGTCTTCATCGGCGAGGGCACTTTCGCCCTGGATTCCAGTTCCTCCCTGGCGACCAGCTCCAACCGACGGTGGTGGACCTTTTTCAGCGCGCCATGGACCCGAAGATCCCGCACAATTGCTGCGCAGTCTGGATGGTCAGCCTGTCCAGACGTCTCGCTGGATCCCGCCCTGTTGACATTTTGGACAGCAGGCCCTCGCCCTTGGAGGACTCCGGCCGGACCTAGACGGGCGACGTAGCGTGGAGCCATGAGTCTTTTCTGCGATCACGCCTGCCTAGCCGCAGTCGTCCTGACCCGGGAGCGGCCGAAGCATCAGATGTCCAGGTGCTCCTGGACATCTGAGATGGGAAACTGGCAGATGCTTCTGTCCAAGCCCAGGACGCAAATACAATGATCTGATGCTGCGCTTCAAACGTTGGTCTTTGGGGGCCCTTCGATGGGTGCTGACGTTGTTGTGGAAAGCCAGCGGGATAGCGCCGGGGTTCTTCATTGGAGCCGCAATGGGCGCCTTTTTTGCCGCCGAGAACTCCGACTGGAGCTTCCTTTGGGGTCCAAAACTTGCCGACGTCCGCCTATGGTTCTTCATCTCAGTCGGACTATGGGTCCTACTTACTGCGACCCGCAGGTGGTGGGATGCCCTAGCAGCGTGGGGCGAAGTCAATTCATCGCTTTTGATCAGACTCTTTGGCGAGTCCGCCCGGTTTGCCGCGGATTCAATAGGGCAACCAAAGGCGAAGCGCGAGGCACGCAGGGACGAGTTAGCGGGGAGAATGGCCGGGTACCTCATTCGTTCGTACCCAAATTTGAAAAACGTAAGAGTCGTGATCTATGAAATGAACGGGGACTCCACCGAACTGACACCACTCCGGTGGGAGGGCCGGCGGCAGCCTTCTGGCCCGTTTGTGAAGGGAGATGGTGGCAGAGGAGACAAAGCCATAGACTTCGTAACCTCAAACGCCCCTTCAAAACTGATCGAGAACACCGAGAAAGCAGATCCGGGCTGGCAGGGTAGCGGGACCGGCTATAAGTCGTACATAGCAGCCCCCATCGCCACAGTCCGAGGTCACTACGGAATGCTGACCATCGACGCAGCGCCAAAGGACGGTCTCACAAAGGAGGATCTAAAGGTTGCAACACTCGCAGCCAACCTACTAAGCGGATCATTCGCCTCAGTCAGGGCAAAATGACAGTCCCCAGCGATACGCTAGTCACCAAGGAGGCGACAAAGTGGCCACACGTAGCAAACGGCAATTAAAGAAGTCTCGGTTCAGGCATCGTCGGACACGTACAAGTGCCTCGCCGAGTAACAAAACGGTCCCTACGAGTGCGTCCGTGACAATCAAGGCTCCAGTGGCGAAGGGATCGATTACCCTCCCCCAACCCCTCGTTTTGCCGGATCTCATGAACGAGACAATTTACAGGAAATATCTCAAAGAGGCCGAAGCTGAAGTGCGCGAAACGCGACGCCAGCAGGCCGCTGGATTCCTTTATCGGGTTTTCCAGCTTTTGCACTAGCTTCCTACTTGCCTGGAACCATCCCTTGGCACTTAGCCGGCACAGATCCCATCGGGCCTGACGTCGAACTCTGCCTTGCGGACCTTCACGTTGCTCCGTGATCCACTCTCCAGCCAGTGCGTCTGGAGGCCATCTGTTTGCGTTTCGGGACTGGGGCGTCCCACCACTCACCACGAACCCCACGGCCCTAGGAATGGGTCTAATGTGTTAATTTCATAGGATGCACGCGGTGTAGCAGGAACAGGGGGCACAATGTTCGCAGCTGAAGTAGAACTCGCGAGCCCCGTCGTGGCCTGGCTGCACGAGAACGGTAGCTCGTGTATTGCGCACGAAGTCGAGGTCGGCGCGGGCATTCCAGACCTTGTTGCCGGCATGGGTCCATCGAGAAAACTCCGCAATCGGCGCCGTCAGGCGGATCCGATCACCGACGCCGTTCAACTTGCCGTCCTGGAGTATTGCCGGACGGCGCGCACCGAAGCCGACCTCCGTTCGTGGGCCCCTCATGGCTTCGCGTCGCTGGCGAAGCGGGCACTCTCGCCATTAGTCGAACGCGCACTCCTCGAGAGTACAGCGAAGGGTTTCCGTGCCCTAAAGCATCCGCTCGATCCTTTCGTGAGTCTGAACGCGGTTGAGTTGAAGCTATCCGCGTCCGAGCGCGGATTCGCGCAGGCGTACTCCTACCGGGTGTTCGCCGACGCGTCCTATTTCGCCGTACCTGCTGGCAAGGTGACTCCCGTGGCCATGGATCGTGCGCGCGAACTCGGCATAGGCCTGCTCGCAGTGCATCCTAGCGCTTGCGAGGAGGTCGTTGAGCCATCCGAGGTCTCATTGGCAACAGCCGGTCGACGACGGGTGGCAAGCGAGCGGGTCCTCGCCGCGAGTCAACGCACGGACGGGCGGATAGCAGGGTCACGCGGCCGCAATTTGGTCTTCAGCTGAGAGCTGCTTCCCAAGCAGTCAGAAACGTAGGCCCCTCGCTTGCAACTCGAGTCGGCGGCAGTGCTCGGTAGGAGACCGTCGCATCCCTGACCCACTCGCGGACAACCGAGATGCGTTGACCGGCGGGCATCGCAGATAGCTCCTCGACCTGCGTTTTTTGCGCTACGAGGTTGTGCTGGAGCAGCAGAACCCGTTCAGCCGTAGTCAACGAATCCAAGTCCGGATTGCTGGCGAGCAGCTGTTTGGCCTCGTGTGTACCGAGTTCCACTAGCTCGGGGTGGTTCGCTTGCCGCATCAGGGCAAAAGTCGACAGCGTAATCAAGTTCAGTAGCTTCGGGACGTAAACACGGTCCAGCGCACGGGTTCCGTCGGTGGTCGCCTCCGGGTGAGGAGCCCCGTTCATGAGGTTGGCAGTGACACCGCTGCTCCACCCGTCGCTACCTAGGGCAAGTAAGAGCAGACCGCTGCTTGCGCGCTTGCCGACCACCACTGTCACGCCGGCGTCACGCATCACTTCGAACAGGTCCCTGAATCCCCGCAAAACGTCCGCGTCTGAAAGTGGCCCAAACGACGGCTGGCTGGTGTGCACCAAAACATGCAAGACGTTCATCGGCTGTCCCGTAAGCTCAGTAAGCAGCTGGTCTCTGGCTACGTCGTTGGCCAGCCAATTGGCATGGATCAGAATTCCGGTCCAGACGATGGGCGGATCCTCAGCAGCTGTAGCGAAGTCGGAAAACACTCGCGCGCACGCAAGGCTCTCCCGGACCCAAGACAGCTCCCCTTCGCCGGCGTAAAAGTACGGCGCGATTGCAATGTCCGGGTTGTCGGCACATGCTGCGTCCCAAACGGTCTGGCACCAGCCTGTCCGTGCGGCATCATCGGCGAATCCAGTTAAGGTTGGTCCCTCCCCGTACGCCAGCTTCTTGTATCCGGCAGGTCTGAATTCCAGGGGGCTGCGGGCAAACTGTGTCGCTGGATCGGCAATGACGAGGGAGGACGCCGCGCGTGCAGCATCGGCGAACTCCGCAGTACGGCCACCAGCCTGCATGTCGATGACGGTCCCAGTCGGTCTTAGCACTGACAGAAAATCGTTCTCCGCCCAATTCTTCGTGAATCCAATATTCACGAAGAATCCGGTGTTGCTTTCCGCAGCAGGGCCAGCGTCTTCCAATGCCGTAGCGGCTCGCTTCAGGTCTGCGATCAACTCGCTTACCTGGAGGTATCGCCGGTGGGGCTGCTTTCGGATCATACGCTCGACCACGTCTGCAACGGCGTTAGGGAGTTCCGGGTCGATGGCCCGGATACTCCGGGGTGACTGCACCGCTGGTGCCACCCAGCAATCCATTATGTTTGGTGCGTAAAACGGCGCCACGCCGGTGAGCAGTCGGTAGCCGATAGCTCCTAGGACAAACTGATCACTTCGCCAATCGCCGTGGGTAGGGGTAGATCCGACCTGCTCCGGGCTCATCCATCCAGGTGTACCGGGCGTGGGCAGCACGGTGAGTGTCTGATCATCGAT
>NZ_JAKFFD010000159.1:0-62354 GCF_036675385.1 Pseudarthrobacter sp.
CGTCCGCATCCTCAGAGGCGGCAGGCTTCCCGCCGCCGCGCTTCCGCTCCAGGCTGCGCTTGAGCGCCTCCATCAGGTCGATGACCTCGCCGTTGCCGCCCCCACCCGCCTCCGCGCCGAACGTTTCGTCGGTATCGAGCGAATCGCCCTTCTCCAGCTTGGCCTCGATGAGCTTCCGGAGCTGCACCTGGTAGTCATCGGTGAAGTGCTCGGGTTCGAAATCCGCGGCCATGGACTCCACGAGGGCGGCGGACATTTCGCGTTCCTGGGCGGAAATCCGGATGGACGTGTCCAGCGCAGGGAAGCTGGCGTCCCGGACCTCGTCGGGCCACAGCAGGGACTGCAGCACCAGCACCTCGTCCTTGATGCGCAGCGCCCCCAGCCGTGTCTTCTCGCGCAGGGCGAACTGGACGATGGCCACACGGTCCGTATCCTCGAGCGCCCGGCGCAGCAGGACATAGGCCTTGGGCGACTTGGAATCCGGCTCCAGGTAATAGCTCTTCTCGAACATCATCGGTTCCAGCTGCTCCGACGGAACAAACTGGACCACCTCGATCTCGTGGCTGTTCTCCGCCGGGATGGATTTGAGCTCATCCTTGGACAGGACCACCGTCCGGCCCTCGTCCTCAAACGCCTTGTCGATGTCCGAATAGTCGATGATTTTGCTGCACACCTCGCAGCGGCGCTGGTACCGGATCCGGCCGCCGTCGGCATTGTGGACCTGGTGGAGGCTGATGTCGTGGTCCTCGGTGGCGCTGTAGACCTTCACGGGCACGTTGACGAGGCCAAACGCGATGGCACCTTTCCAGATGGCTCTCATCCCTCAAGTGAACATCACGCGGGGCCGGAGGTGAAGACCCATGGCCGGCCCTAAGGAGCGCGTCAGGGTCGCCGGGCGGGAACTCACCCTCACCAACCTGGACAAAATCATCTACCCGGAGACCGGCACCACCAAGGCCGATGTCCTGGCCTATTACGCGGCCGTGGCCCATGTGCTGATTCCCGCCGCGGCCAACCGGCCCGCCACCCGCAAGCGGTGGGTCAACGGGGTGGGCACCGCCGGGCATCCCGGCGAGGTGTTTTTCCAGAAGAACCTGGAGGATTCAGCGCCGGGCTGGCTCCCCCGCGCCGCCATCACGCACAAGGACCGGACCATCTACTACCCGATGGTGAACGATCCCGCCACGCTCACCTGGTTCGGCCAGATCAATTCGCTGGAAATCCATGTCCCCCAATGGCAGGTGGACTCCCACGGCAGGCAGCTGAACCCGGACCGCCTGGTCCTGGACCTCGATCCTGGCGACGGTGCCGGACTTGAGGAATGCGCCGAGGTTGCCAGGCTGGCACGCGCCATCCTGCAGGACGTGGGCCTGGAGCCGGTGCCGGTGACCAGCGGCAGCAAGGGCATCCACCTCTACGCGGGCCTGGACGGAACGCAGACCTCCGACCAGATCTCGGACTTTGCGCACGAACTGGCCCGCGCCCTGGAAGCGGACCACCCGGATCTCGCCGTGAGCGACATGAAAAAGAAGCTGCGCACAGGCAAGGTGCTGGTGGACTGGAGCCAGAACAGCGCCGCCAAAACCACCATCGTGCCGTACTCCCTGCGCGGCCGCCTCACGCCCACGGTGGCCGCCCCGCGGACCTGGCAGGAGATCGGGTCCCCCAAGCTCCAGCACCTCGACTACAACGCCGTGCTGCGCCGGGTGAACGCGGGCAAGGACCCGTTCGCCGCCGTCGGACACGGTGCCGGGCACCCGCGGGACGGCGGGATCCCTCCGGAAGGGAGAACGGACGACGGCGGCACGCACGCCCGACTGGAGCGGTACCGGTCGATGCGGGACCCTGACGCGACGCCCGAGCCGTTCTCCGGCGCCTCCGGAAACGGGGATACCTTCGTGATCCAGGAGCACCACGCCAGCAGGCTGCACTTCGATTTCCGGCTGGAGCACGAGGGCGTGCTGGTGTCGTGGGCCCTGCCGAAGGGCGTCCCTGAATCCGGCGGGAAGAACCACCTGGCCGTCCAGACCGAGGACCACCCCTTGGACTACGCCACGTTTGAGGGCATCATTCCCAAGGGCCAGTACGGCGCCGGCGAAGTGACCATCTGGGACCACGGCACGTATGAACTGGAGAAGTGGATCAACGGCCGGGAGGTCATCGCCACGCTGACCGGCGCGGACGGCGGCGGCCTGGGCGGCACCAAAAAGTTCGCCCTGATCCACACCGGCCGCGGGCAGGGCAGGGACTCCGAAGGACAATGGCTCATCCACCTGATGGACAAGGACCACCACACTTTTCATCCGCGGCGGGCTCCGGTGGAGGATGCGCCGGAGAATTCGGCGGCGGACGCTTCCGGGGCTGAGCCTGCCGCGGCCGCGCCTTCCCCACTGCGTGCCGAGGATTTCGGTCCCATGATGGCAACGTCCGGGACCGCCGCCGACCTTCACGGCAGCGACTGGCAGTTCGAACTGAAGTGGGACGGCGTGCGTGGGCTGCTGGTCGCGGACGAAGAGAAGGTCCGTGTCTTCAGCCGCAACGGAATCGACGTCAGCGCAACCTACCCCGAGCTGACGGACCGGGCCTGCTGGCCGGCAGGCCCGTTCGTCGCCGACGGTGAGATTATCGCCGTCGGGCCTTCCGGCAGACCCGATTTCGGACTGCTCCAGGGACGCATGAAACTGACCCGGCCGGCCGACGTCGCCAAGGCCCGCGCAGCAATCCCTGTCCGGCTGATGCTTTTTGACCTGCTGTCCGACGGCGGCGGGGACCTTCGCCGGCTGCCTTTCGCTAAGCGGCGGGAGCGGCTGGAGGAGTTCCACCACCCGTCGGAGTGTCCCGTGGAGCTGTCCCCCGTCCTGGACGACAAGATCGAGCACATCCTGGACAGCGCGCGGGAACTGGGCCTTGAGGGCGTAATGGCCAAGCGGACCGACAGCCGCTACGTCAGCGGGCAACGGACCCGGACGTGGATCAAGATCAAGCTGGAGCAGACCCAGGAAGTGGTGGTGGGCGGCTGGCGGCCGGGCAAGGGCGGGCGGCAGGGTTCGGTGGGTTCGCTGCTGGTGGGCATCCCCGACGGCAGCAAGCTGCGGTATGTGGGCCGGGTGGGCAGCGGGTTCAGCATGCGCGAACTGGAAGAGCTCCGGCAGAAGGTGGACGGTCTGGCGCGCAAGACGTCACCGTTCGACGACGTTCCCCGCGAGGATGCCTCGGACGCCCACTGGGTGACGCCAAGGCTGGTCGGAGAGGTGACCTTCGGCCAGTGGACCGGGAGCGGCAAGCTCAGGCATCCGGTGTGGCGGGGCTGGCGGCTGGACAAGAACGCCGACGAAGTGGTGCCGGAGGGTTAGCGACGCTGTGTTGGCGACGCGCAAATTCTCCCCGGACACGCAAACGGCCTGGCGACACCCGAATTCGGGTGTCGCCAGGCCTTTTGTGTGTCGTCAGATCAGATGCGCGTCGTCAGCCAAGGTGTTTCTAGGACGAGTGCGGCATCTGCGGGCGTCCGGTACGGTGCACGGCCGTCACTGCAGCTTCCTGGCCCACGCGACCGTGGCCTGTGCCCCGCTCTTTGGGGTGCCGGCGCTTGCCGTTTCCGTCCGGCCAGTGGCGTTCGCCGGCCATCGCCGTAGTCACCGCAATGGTGGCCGGGCCCGGCATGGACGAGGTGTCCATGGCTGCCGCGAGATGGTCCGCGACCTCCGGTTCGATCTTTGTTCCAGCATTTTTTTCAGCCATTTTTTCTTCCTTCCGCAATGAAATGAAGTGGTTACCAATAGTAGGTCTGGCGTGCTGTCCTGGCGCTGGATTTACCAGCGGACCTTCTTCTCTGCCGGGCCCTGCTTGCCGCTGACATGGGTGGGCTTGTGGTTCTTGCCGACGCTCTGCAGCCCGGAGTCGCCGCCCCTGGATTTGCTGGCCAGCATGGCCCGCTGCGCTTCGGTCAGCCCCGCCCGGATGCCCTTGGCTTCGGCATCGTCCTGCGCGGATTCGGGCTGGCTGGGAGTGTTGTTTTCAGTCATTTGGTGGAACCTTTCTGAGGAGAATCAGTGTGTCTGACGAGATCAGCATGGACGGGGCCCGTGGTACCAGGCCGCAGGCGTCCGCCTACTCAAAAATCAGTGTTCCCATGAATCAACAATAGGCAGTTTCAGGCTCGGTTGTGAACCCCCGGTTTCCGGCCTGTACATGGGGCACGGTGGCGGCCGGAACTGGTGCCCGAACGGCCGTGGCGGCCGTCACTTTTCCGCGCGAATCAGGGGAAAAATGGCACAAAAAATGGGTCGTGAACAAAAAGATTCGGTAACGATGGCGGCGAACCGTCCGAATCCCAATGATGACGGGGCGAGAGCAGCCAAAAGAAATACCTGAAGACCGCTGGAAACCCTCTCTAAGGAAGGCACTTTACGGTATAAAACTCTCATTTGCCATGGAATCCGCGTAAAATTGAAAGCCTGCCCAGAGCGGGGCAGCTACAAGTCGCAAGCAAATGACCTCCATAGGAGTCGCCCAAATGCCCACAGACCGAAGCACGACCGACTCTTCAGCAGGCGTGAACAACGCCAGCCGACCCAACGAAGCAGCACCAAATAACGTACTCCCAAGTGCGCGTAAGCCGAAGATCCTTGCTCGCCGCAGGCTCAAAGAGTCCGACGTGAACGTTGTAAACCAGCCCATGCTGAAAAAAGCGCTCGGCGGAACCATCGTGGGTAACACCATGGAGTGGTTCGACGTCGGCGTATTCGGCTACCTGATCACCACTATGGGACCTGTTTTCCTTCCCGAGGCCGACAAGTCCGTCCAGACGCTGTTCCTGCTTGGAACGTTCGCTGCCACCTTCATTGCCCGTCCACTCGGCGGTGTTGTGTTCGGCTGGCTCGGCGACAAGATCGGGCGGCAGAAAGTACTCGCCGCAACACTGATGATTATGGCTGCCAGTACGTTCGCCGTCGGGCTGTTGCCCGGATACGCCCAGATCGGCATCTGGGCCGCTGCGCTGCTGGTAATCCTGAAGCTTGTACAGGGCTTCTCCACCGGCGGTGAATACGCAGGCGCCACCACGTTCGTGAGCGAATACGCCCCGGATAAGCGCCGTGGATTCTTTGCAAGCTTCCTGGACATGGGCAGCTACCTCGGCTTTGCCCTGGGCGCGGCGTTGGTTTCTGTCCTGCAGCTGACCCTTGGCCAGACAGCCATGGAGGAATGGGGCTGGCGCATACCCTTCCTCATTGCCGGCCCGCTGGGCCTCATCGCCATCTACTTCCGGAACAAGATCGAGGAATCCCCTCAGTTCCAGGCCACCCTGGATGCCCAGGAATCCATCGGGCAGGCCGCCGCAGCAGCTGACGTGGACGCCGCCAAGAGTCCGGTCGGAATCGTCAAGGCCTATTGGCGCTCGCTCATCGTGGCCATGATCCTTGTGGCCGCTGCCAACACCGCCGGGTACGCCTTGACGTCCTACATGCCGACGTACCTCACGGAGTCCAAGGGCTACGATCCCGTCCACGGCACACTGCTGACCATCCCCGTGCTGGTCATCATGGCCTTGTGCATCCCGCTGACGGGCAAGCTGTCCGACCGCATCGGCCGCCGGCCGGTCCTCTGGATCGGCGCCATCAGCACCGTAGTGCTGGCTACGCCGGCGTTCCTGCTGATCGGCGTCGGTGACGTCTGGTCCACGCTGGCAGGCCTCTCGCTGATCGCCTTCCCAGTGACGTTCTATGTTGCGAACCTCGCCTCGGCATTGCCCGCACAGTTCCCGACAGCCAACAGGTACAGCGCCATGGGTATCGCCTACAACTTCGCAGTTGCCATCTTCGGCGGCACTACGCCGTTCATCGTGGCAGCGCTGATCACGGCGACCGGCGATGACATGATGCCGGCCTACTACCTCATGGCCACCTCAGCCATCGGGGTTGTGGCCATCTACTTCCTGAAGGAATCAGCCAAGCGTCCGCTGCCCGGCTCCATGCCCAGCGTGGACACCCAGGCAGAGGCCAAGGAACTGGTTGCCACGCAGGATGAGAACCCGCTGCTGGACATGGCCGACATGCCGTTCGAATCCCAGGACGTGACCGATGCCGCGGCCGCCAAGGTTCCGGCCGGAGTCTAGGCACCACAGCCTAAGCACCGCAACAACAAACCGGCCTGACCGGGCCGTCTTGTAGCCCGCGCTCAAAGGCCCGTCCCGCGCGCTTTCCTTGGGGGAAGCACGCAGGGCGGGCCTTAGCCGTGCCCGGCGCCGCCCTTCCGGCCATGCCCAGCCCGGCCCGGCCGTGCCCACGCGACGCCCTGTGACCCAGCTAATGGTCAGCATTCCGGGCTTCTGCTAATTTTCGAACAAGGGCTTGAGGAATAGGTGGTGTTGGCTGTGTCCAGAGTCATGGCCCATGCCCGCACGCTGCACGCCCTGGGCCCGGCGAACAACGACAGGCTCTCGGCCGTTCGGGTTGCCCTCAGCGTGGCAGTGCCCTCCTTAGTACTCCTGGCCATCGGCCGTCCCGAACTCACCATGTACGCGGTATTCGGCGCCCTGACCGGTATGTACGGGCGCTCGGAATCCCATCAGCTGCGCCTCAAGCACCAGGCCCAGGCGGCTCTGGTCCTGGTCAGCGGCATCGCGGTGGGCGTGTTCCTGTCCGTCAACCACATCCACTCCTGGTGGCTGGTGCTCGTGGAGGCCTTGCTGGCCGGCCTCGGATCCCTGTTCTCCGACAAGGTGCGGCTCAAGCCCAACGGACCGTTCTTCGGCATCCTCGCATTAGGCGCCTGCGCCTCGGTCCCGACGAGCGTGCCGTTCCTGACGGCCGTGTTGATCGGCGCGGCCTCGGCCGCATTCTCGATCCTGGTGGGCTTCGCAGGCTGGCTGCGGGTCCGGGCCTGGCAGGCGGGCGCCGTGCGTGATGTCCCGCGTCCCAGCAGCGAACTCCGGCAGGCCGCGCTGGTCCACGCCGCCCGCTATGTCCTGGCCGTCGGTGCCGCCGGAACCTGCGGCGTCCTGAGCGGCAGCGGCCACCCGCACTGGGCCATGGCCGCGGCCGCCGTCCCGCTCGCGGGGGCCGACCTGCCCAGCCGCGTCCACCGCGGGATCCACCGCATCGTGGGGACGTTCGTCGGTTTGGCGTTGGTCGCCGTCGTACTCTTTCCTGGGCCGTTGTCCCCGCTGCAGTATTTCCCCGGCCACACGGCCGCGGTGCTGGCGCTGCTGGTGATCGCGTTCCAGTTCCCCACCGAGCTGTTCATGGCGCGGCACTACGGCTGGGCCATGGTCTTTTTCACCCCGGTGATCCTGCTTATGACGCAGCTTGCCGCCCCCGCGGATCCGGGCTTCCTGGTCACCGAACGCGCGGTGGAGACCTTTGTGGGCGCCGTGATCGGTATCGCCGTGGTGGTGGCCGTCCGTGCGCCGCGGAGGGCTACTGCTTCGGACGCCGCGGCGGCCCGGACGTAAACCGCGCCGGCAGCACACGCGAGATGGCGGCCACCAGTTTGTAGCGTTTGGTGGGGATCGAAACGCCCTTGCCGCGGGCGTTGTCAGCCAGGCCGTCCCGGACCACCCAGTCCGCCCGCAGCCACATCCAGCGCGGGGCGACCGATTTGTCCATGCCCATGCGGTCATGGAATTCGGTGTGCGTGAATCCGGGGCACAGCGCGGTGACGTGCACGCCTCTCGGTCCGTAGGCAAGGTTGGCCCAGCGGCTGAAGATGACCTGCCAGGCTTTCGCAGCCGAGTAGCTGCCGCGGTTGGCGAAAGCCGACACGCTGGCCACGTTGATGATCCTGCCGGAGCGCCGCTCCAGCATCCCCTGCAGCGCAGCATGGCAGAGCTCCATGGGGGTCTGCACGTGCAGGCGAAGGTGTCTTTTCTCGTCCTCCAGGGAATTTTTTTCGAACGAGTGCAGCAGCCCGATCCCCGCATTGTTCACCAGGACCTCAACCGGCCGCGCAGCGTCCGTGAGGCGCCCGACGACGGCGGCCACACCGGCGTCGTCCGTCAGGTCGGCGGGCAGCACCTCGGTGGAAACGCTGTAATCACGCTCGAGTTCGTCAGCGATCTGCTGGAGCCGGGCGGCGTCGCGGGCCACGAGCACCATGTGGTGGCCTTCCTGCGCGAGCTGGCGGGCGAACTCCGCTCCCAGCCCTGCGGTTGCCCCTGTTACGAGCGCGGTGGTGGGTGTCTCCATGCGCCCAGACTAGCCGTGTTACGGCGCCGGCGGCTGGTGCAGGCCGAAGGTTGAGCCCTGATCGTCCTTGCAGAGCTTGAATCTTCCGTACTCCGCCGGGGATGCCTGGGGTGCCGATGATGGACCCGCCCTCGTCGGACGGTCCGGGGCTGAAGTCCCAGCCGAAGAGCGCGCCGTAGAACGCCCTGCCCCGTTCGGGATCTTCGACGCCGATTTCAAAGAACGCTGGTTCGCCGGCCATGGCTTCTCCTTTTCAGGTGGAGTCAGATGGGTCGAGTGGGGTCCGTCTGAGCCCACCGTTAACCCCCACCGCACCCCGGTCCAGAGTCAGCGGGCCCGCTCAACGGTTGGAAAAAATCCTGGGTTTGTGTCGATCCGGCCTCGCGCCATTCGACCTATGGATGAGAAGGTCGAAGGGCGACCTTCCATAACCAAGGAGAAGATTGAGATGGCCAAGTACATGCTGATCATGCGGGAAACCGACGAGTCCCTCGCGAAGTTCACGGACGTCGACTTCGACGAGGCGATGAACGCCATGGGCAAGTTCAATGACGAACTGATCCGCGCCGGCGTCCTGCTGGCGGCCGAGGGCCTGGAGGATCCGAAGGAGGGAGTTGTGGTCGACTTCACCGGCGAAACACCGGTGGTCACCGACGGCCCCTACGGAGAAACCAAGGAACTGTTCGGCGGCTTCTACATCCTCGATGTGGCCTCGAAGCAGGAAGCCATCGAGTGGGCGAAGCGGGCGCCGCTCACGGCCGGCCGCAAGACCGAAATCCGCCGCGTACCCACCATCGACGAGTTCCCGCAGGACAACGAATGGATCCAGAAGGAACGCGCCTGGCGCGAGCAGACCGGGCAGCTGTGACCAGGCAGCTCTGACCGACAGATCTGACCGTTAATGAGCGGTGCTGAGGCGCGGGGCGCCGTCGAGGCGGTGTGGCGGATGGAGTCTGCCCGCATCGTCGGCGCCCTGGCCCGCTATACAGGCGACTTCCCGCTGGCCGAGGATCTCGCCCAGGAGGCACTCGCCGAAGCACTCGTCTCCTGGTCCGTCAACGGGATACCCGCCGAACCCGCCGGCTGGCTCCTCACCACAGGCCGCCGTCGTGCGATTGATACGTTCCGCCGGCGGGCGGCACGGGACGAAAAGTACGCCCTGCTGGCCAGCGACCTCGCGGCGGAGGAGCCAGGAGCGGACACCTTGTTCGACCCCGATGCGATCGACGACGACGTGCTCGCCCTGATGTTCATCTCCTGCCATCCGGTGCTGGCCAAGGAAGCCCGGATCGCGTTGACGCTACGCGTAGTGGGCGGCCTGGGCAGCGACGAGATTGCCAAGGCTTTCCTGGTCCCGGTGGCGACGATCCAGGCACGCATCACCCGTGCCAAGAAGACGCTGGCCGCCGCCCAGGTGCCTTTCGCGGTGCCTGAGCCGCACGAGCGGGCTGAACGTCTTAGCTCGGTGCTCAACGTCATCTACCTGATCTTCACGGAGGGCTCGTTTGCCTCGGGCGGCGCGGAATGGATCCGCACGGACCTGGCCGGCGAAGCCCGCCGCCTGGCCCGTGTACTGGTGCGCATCTCGCCGGAGCCCGAGGTGTTCGGGCTGATTGCGCTGATGGAACTCACCGCCGCGCGCTTCCCGGCCCGGCTCGATGCGTCGGGCCGCCCGGTGCTTCTGGAAGACCAGGACCGACGGCGGTGGGACCAGGCCGCGATCCGCCGCGGACGTGCGGCGCTTGCCCGGGCCGCGGGATCCGGACGCGGGTTGGGTGCGTACGGTCTCCAGGCTTCCATCGCTGAGTGCCACGCCGTGGCTCATTCGGTTGCCGAGACGGACTGGCAGCGGATCGTCATCCTCTACGAAGCCCTCGGCCGGCTGGCCCCGTCCCCCGTCGTCGAACTCAACCGTGCGGTCGCCGTCGCGATGGCCTCCGGCCCGGCGGACGGATTGAAGCTGGTGGAGGCGATCGCCGCACGGGGAGAACTGGCGGGCTCACACCTGCTTCCCGCGGTCCGTGGCGAGATGCTCACCCGGCTCGGCAGGCGTGGCGACGCACGGTCCGCACTCCTGCAAGCCGTGGCGCTGTGCGGAAACGCCGCCGAGCGCGCGGTGCTGCAGCGCAAGGTGGACGAGCTCAGCTGACTCCCCGACTGAGCTCACCCCACAGCGAACCTGGCGAGCGGGTTGGCGAGCCTGCCGGCCATCTGCAACCCGCCGGACGGGTCCGTGAGGTCAAGCATCTGCTGGTTGTTCCGCAGCTGCAGCCGGTTAAGGCACGACAGTTCAAAGTCAGGGGCGAACAGGTCGTGGCGGGCGAACTGGTCCGCCAGCTCCGGGTGTTCAGCCTGGTACTCCTGGATAACGCGGGCGGCCGTGCCCCAGAACTCCTCCTCGCTGAGTTTCCCGTCCTCCACCAGCAGGGCACCGAGGAAGCGGAAGATGCAGTCGAACACATCCGTAAAGATGGCCAGCACCTTTTCGCCGTCGGGAATGTCCACCTGGATCCGTGATACGTCCGCGGGCAGGTCCAACCGGCGCCCCATCACCACGATTTCCTCGGCGATGTCCTTCATCACCGCACGGACGGGCACACCGTTATCCAGCACCAGGATCACGTTCTCGCCATGCGGCATAAAGGCGAGTTCGTACCGGTAGAGGCAGTGGACCAACGGGACGAGGTAGGCCTCGAAGTAACGGCGCAGCCATTCGGCAGGCTCCAGTCCGGAGCGCTCAATCAGGGCAGACACCATCGGTTTGCCGGTCGAATCGACGTGCAGCAGGGACGCCATGGTGGCAAGCTGCTGGCCGTCCTCCAGCAGCGGGAGCGGACTTTCCCTCCACAGCGCGGACAACATCTTCTGGTACGGCGAGCCCTTGGCGGACGCGGCCTCGTAGTAGCCGTTGTGGTAGCCGATGGCCGCGATCTCGCTGATCATGGCCAGGCCGCGTTTCTGCAGGGCTTCGTCTGACCGGATCAGGTCCCGCAGCCAGTCGTTGATGGCGGGGGTTGCCTTCATGTACTGCGGCGAGAGTCCCCGCATAAAGCCCATGTTCAGGACGGACATCGCCGTCTTGACGTAGCTCTTGGCGGGCGCGGCCGTGTTGAAGAACGTGCGGATGGACTGCTGGGCCTGGTAACTGTCGGCACCGGTCCCCAGATGGATGATGTGCTGCTGGGCGATTTCGGCAGCGAACGTGACGGTGAGCTTGTTCTCCCACTGCCACGGATGCACCGGCATCAGGAAGTACTGGGCGGGGTCCACACCCTGCGCCGCGAATTCGCTCTCAAAGGACTGCAGCGCGGCGGCGCCGAGCTCGGCCTCCAGGTGGGCGCGGTAGTCCAGCCCCGCGCTGGCGGTGAAGACAGCCTTGCTGCGGTGCACCCCGATCCACTCCAGGCGGACGGGGGCTCCGGTCTCCGGCGCGAACGCCCGGTAGTCACTGATGCCGAACCCCAGCCTGCCGTTGTTGGCCACGAAACACGGGTGGCCCTCCGTCATGCTGCGTTCGATGGCCTGGAAGTCGGCGGCGGGGTCCGTGCCGCCGGTGACTCCCGCCGCGAGTTCCTCGGCGGACGGCTGTCCCAGCCACTGCTTGTAGGAGTGGCCGGCCAGGGTGCTGCTGATCTCTTCAAGGTAGACCGGGAGCATCTCCTCGCGGATGCCCAGGGTGTCCCTGAACTCGGTGATGAAACGCAGGGCGTCCGGGGCGGCATCCTCGCCTTTGCGTGTGCAGTGGATCGAAGCGGCGTCCACCGACCAGTGCTCCAGCTCAAGCACGCGGGCCGTGAACGAGTACGCCGTGAGGCCGTCGTCGCTGCGGACCACGTACACCGCGGGCTCCTCCGGACCCGTGGCACCCCTGCCGGAGCCCAGGCGCTGCGGCTCCAGGATGCGTTCGTGCAGGAATTCGGCGAGCGCCTTGCGGACCAGGTGGCGGTTGGCTATGGCCCAGCGTTCGGGTGCGAGGTGGGGAACGGTGTTGGCGGTGCTGTCCGGTATTTCGACGACGGTGGGGTCCAGCTCGATGATGGTCACAGTGATGCTCCCTGGTGGATCGGGGCGGAAAGGTCATGGGAAGGGACTCGGGGGTGGCCCAGCGCTGTGCGGGCGGCGAGGTAGTCCTGGCGTGTGCAGAAGCTGAGCAGCGCTTCCTTGTCCGGCAGGGTGACAACCCCCGCCGGCTGGAAGCCCAGCCGCTCGTTGAGCACATGGATCTTGGAGTTCCTGGCGTCTGGTTCAACCACCACGCGTTCCACGCCCGGTTTTTCGAACAACCGCTCCAGCACGGCGTCCATCACCGCGGCCGTGTACCCCGGTTGGGGATCTCCCGACGGCGGCGCCACCAGCAGGTGCATGCCGATGTCGCCCTCCTGCACGGCATAGACCGCGGCCAGTGGCGAGGCGGCCGGCAGGTATTCCTCCATCAGGAAGGCGGGGACGCCGTCGTCGTTTATCCCCAACAAGGCGTGGTGATGCCCCGTTGCCTGGATTTTCGAGTATTCCTCCACAACCCCGTCAACTGTGGAGGACAGCATCCCCCAGAACGACGCGTAAGGCTGTGTGACCCAGCTGTGGAGGAGTGGTGCATCGGCAACGGCGTCAACACAGCGGAACGAGAAGCTCATACGGACACCTCCACCGTCTGGGCGGGAACAGGCTCGGCGCTGCGTCCGGCCGGACCGGAGACTGAACCGGGGACTGAAGCGGAGACCGGGCCGGGCTGGGGCGCGTCAGGCTGGGGCGCGCCGAACTGCTGGAACGCGATGCTGCGCTCCACGGGATAGACCTCGCGGCCGGCGATCTCGCGCAGGATGCACGAGTTGCGGTAGGCGGCCATGCCGAGGTCCGGGGTGACAAAACCGTGCGTGTGCAGCTCGGCATTCTGGACGAAAAGTTCGCCGGGTTCGACGCCGGTGCTGTAGTTGCGTGCCACGGCGAACCGGCCGGCGGAGTCCCTGGCAATCCTGTCCTGGATGCCGGCCAGGAAGTCCGGCTCCCGGTAGGTGTAGCCGGTGGCCAGGACCACGGCTTCGCTGTCCAGCACATAATCCGAGCCCTGTTCCCCGTGCCGGAGCCGCAGGGTGTGGGAACCGGCGGCCTGATCCCACGCGGCGCCCGTGAGCGACGAATGGGTCAGGAGCTGGGTGTCCACCATGCCGGCGAGGCTCTTCGTGTACAGGAGGTCGTAGATGGCGTCGATCAGCTCGGAGTTGATGCCTTTGTACAGGTTTTTCTGGCTCTTGATGAGTCCGTCGCGCCGGTCCTGCGGCAGCCCGTGGAAGTAGTCCACGTACTCCGGCGAGGTCATCTCCAGGGTGAGCTTGGTGTACTCCAGCGGGAAGAACCGCCCGGACCGCGTGACCCAGTTCAGCTGGTAGCCGTAGGTGTCGATGTCCTGCAGCAGCTCGTAGTAGATTTCCGCGGCGCTCTGGCCGCTGCCCACGATGGTGATGCTCCGCTTGGCCTGCAGCTCACTCTTCCTCGACAGGTAATCGGCGTTGTGGAGGACAAGTCCCCCGCCGCCATCAGCGGCCGCGTCGACTATTCCGTCACAGGACGCCGGCACGTACGGCGAGGTGCCTGTGCCCAGCACCAGCCGCCGCGCCAGCAGCACCTCGGGCCCGTCCGGACCTTCCACCGAAAGGCGGTAAACGCCGGCGTCGTACGTTACATCCAGCACAGCCGTGCTAAAACGAACGGACCGCAGCTGGCCGGCCACCCACTGGCAGTACTGGTTGTACTCGGCGCGCAGCGGATAGAAGTTTTCCCGGATATAGAAGCGGTAGAGGCGCCCGGTCTGCTTGAGGAAATTCAGGAACGAATAGGGCGACGTGGGGTCGGCCAGTGTCACCAGGTCCGCCATGAACGGCACCTGGAGGTGGGCCGGCTCCAGCATCATGCCGGGGTGCCAGTCGAAGGATTCCCGTTGCTCCAGGAAGACGCCATCCAGCCCGTCCACCGGCTCGCTGAGGGCGGCGAGGCCAAGATTGAAGGGCCCGACGCCGATGCCGGCGAAGTCGAAAATGCGCGGTTCGGTGGAGGTGCTCATGCGGACACCTCGCTGGTGCTGTTGTTGGTGTTGGCGCCGGCCAGCAGCTGCACGCCGGTGCTGCGCAGCAGCTCGATGATCTCGCTGATGTCCTCCAGGGTTGCTTCCGCGTTGAGGAGCGTGAACTTCAGGTAGTGCCGGCCGGCCACCTTGGTGCCGGCTACGACGGCCTGCCCGGACGCGAAAACCGCCGCGCGGATAGCCGGATTGAGGGTGTCGGCCGCATCCTCGGAAAGCCGGCCGTGAGCGCCGGTGATGCCGACATCGGCTAAACCGGCGCCGGCAAGGGCAGCAGCAGTTCCGGACACACGCGGCCGGTACCGGAAGACCAGCGTGCTGAGCTGCGGAGCGGCGGCGAGCTCAAAGTCGTCGTCGGCCGCCAGCACTGATCCCACCCGGGCGGCGAGATCGATCGCTTCATCAAACAGGGCGCCGATCGCATCCGCGCCCATGATGCGCAGGGTCAGCCACAGCTTGAGTGCGTCAAAGCGCCGGGTGGTCTGGATGCTCTTGTCCACCTGGTTGGGGATCTCGGCCAGGGCGGCGCTTTCCGGGTTCAGGTAGTCCGCGTAGTACGTGACGTGCTGGAGCATGGCGCGGTCGCGGACCAGCAGGGCGCTGGAGCTGACGGGCTGGAAGAACGTTTTGTGGAAGTCCACGGTGACGGAGTCGGCCAGGCGGGTCCCGTCCAGCAGGTGGCGGTAGCGGCCGGAAACCATCAGCCCGCCGCCGTAAGCCGCGTCAATGTGGAACCAGGCACCGTAGGCGCGGGCCAGGGCGGCGAGGTCTGCGAGCGGGTCCACCGCACCGAAATCGGTGGTCCCTGCGGTGGCCACAACCGCCATCGGCACCAGCCCGGCGTCGTGGGTTTCCGCCATGGCCTCGGCGAGCGCGGCCGGGTCCATCTTGTGGTCCGCGGCGCAGGGAACGGAGATGACGGCGTCGAAGCCCATGCCCAGCATGGACGCGGACTTCTGGATGCTGAAGTGGCTGTCTGCTGATGTGAAGATCCGCAGCTTTTCCAGCAGGGCGGGCAGCCGGCGTCCAGCGTTGGCCGGCTCCTGCCGCAGCCCGGCAACGGCGTGGTTGCGCGCGATCAGCAGCGCCTGCAGGTTGGACTGGCTGCCGCCGGAGGTGAACACGCCGTCGGCTGCCGCCCCCAGCTGCAGCCGTTCGGCGGTCCAGTCGATGAGCCGGCGCTCGATCATGGTGGCCCCGGCGCTCTGGTCCCAGGTGTCCATTGAGGAGTTCACCGCGGACAGGATGGCCTCCCCCACCAGCGCCGGGATCACCACCGGGCAGTTCAGGTGCGCCGCGTACTTCGCATCGTGGAAGTAGATGGCGTCCCGGAGGTAGACGGTCTCAAGCTCCTCCAGGGCCGCGGCGGTGTCCGGGAGCGGCTGGTCCAGGTCGACGGCGCCGATGCGCGCCTTCATTTCGGCGGGCCCGACGCCGGTAAAGGGCCGGGTGGTGCGGTCGATTTTGGTGGCCACGGCGTTGACGCCCTGCAGCACCTGCGCCACGTACCGGGTGGAGTTCCTGGTGTTGAACAGATGGTTGGTGGCAGCGAGGGCCAGCTCCACGCGGGAGCCGAAATCCTGCCCGGGCAGGGTTTCGCCCACCCGATTTTCATCCACGTACATCTCATCAACACGGGGCAGCAGCGGCACAGTGGTCATCCTTAGTTCGACGTTGGGGCTGTCTTTAGCAAGGTAAGCCTTACTTAGGTGAACCTTTTCGTCAAACTTTAGTGACTTATTTATCTTAAGCCGCGGGAATACGGGCGTTCTTCAGGACGCGGGCGCGTCATTGACTGGCCCCGATCGCGAATCGGGTGCAAAATACTCCGCGCGAACGGACACTTGAGGCCCTCCGGAGGGAGTTTCCGGGGCCTTAAATGACCGTTCGCGCTGGTTCGAGGGCGCTTAAATGACCGTTCGCGCTAGTTGTCCGGCCAGTCGATGTGCTGTTCGTAGCCCCCCTCGTGGGCGCGGAGGTAGCGGGTAATGAAGGGGCAATGCGGGATGATCCGCTTGCCCGAGGCCACCACGTCGTCGAGCGCGAAGTGGGCCAGCACCTTGCCCAGGCCCTGGCCCTGGAAGGCCTCGGCGGTGTCGGTGTGGAGGAAATCCACGTGTCCGGGCAGGTCCCGGAAGAAGGACTGGACGGCGACCTTTCCGCCCACCCGCAGCTCGTAGCGGTGATGTTCGTCATCCCTGGACAGCGAGACGTCGGGGCTGAACTTGTCCTCTGTGGAAATCATGTTCTCAGTCATGGTTCGACATTGGCACTACTTGGCCCCGCTGGCAATGGCCCGTCAGACTGGCTGCCATCGTGGGCGACGCCTTCGGCACCGACATCGCCGGGGACACGTTCGGGCATCCGGCCCAGCAGCAGGACGGCCAACACAAAGCATGCCGCGCCGCCTCCGAGCAGGCCCAGCGTCAGGCCGTTGAGGGCAGCGTCCGCCACCGGAATGAAGACGACGACGGCGGCCGTCACCACCGCAGCGGCGGGCCGGCCGCGGGTGTGGACAGACGCCGTCGGACGTTCCTCAAGGTGGCCGAACGCGGCCAGCACCGGGAGCAGGAGGGCCACAACCCCCAGGAGGACGAGCGGCCGGGCCCACCACCATTCGGCGGTGCCTGCCGCGGGCTTGGGGAAGTCGGTGAGGAGCAGGAGCCCGGACATGGCCGCGAGCAACGGCAGGTGCCACAGGTACACGGTCATGGAGCGGCGGCCGGCAACCATGACCACCCCGCGGATCCAGCGCACGCCGGAAACCCAGCCGAGCCCCGGCCGGAAAAGCTGGAGCGCGGCAGCCTGGGACACGCCCAGGAGCAGCAGGCAGAGGTTGGGCGGGTTGAGGTTGACCAGCATGTTTCCGGAGTAGAGACCCAGGCCAGTGACCAGCCCGAGCACCAGGTTGGCTGCCAGGATGAGCCCCACCAGGCCGGAGAGCGTGAGCCTGGCCAGGTGACCGTCGGCCACCAGGAAACCAAGCTGCTGCACGGCGCACCACAGGAAAACAAGATTTGCGTAGGCGAGCATGGGCAGGGCTCCGCGGAAGCAGTCGATGGCCACCACGAGGGCCGCCAGGACCGCAACGGTCAGCCAGGGCGCGCGCCCATGGAACCGGGCCAGGAGCGGGATGTTGAGCTGTGCGGCCAGGTAGGCGGCCAGGAACCAGAGCGGCATGCCCGCTCCGGTGGTCATCAGCTGCACCACCTGGGCGTCCACGCCCAACAGAAGCGCGGCCCAGAACCCCAGGAACATCACCGCCAGGAGTGCCGCCGCCGGGCGGACCAGCCGCAGCAGCCGGGCCTGGGCAAACTCGACGCCCGTACCGCCGCGGGCTCTCAGCCGCTGCCAGGACTGGAGGCCCGTGGTGCCGCCGGTCACGAAGAACAGCGGCATCACCATGAAGATCCAGATCACGGGCTCGAACCACGGCTGATCGCCCAGCGTATTTTTGGAGGTCACGGTGCCGTCCCCTTGCAGGACGGGGCTGACCATCATGCAGTGGCCCACCACCACCAGGGCCAGGCAGACGAACCGGACGAGGTCGATCACGAGGTCGCGCTGCACCGCCTGTTCACCCTGCGGGGCCGGCCCCGCCTCCTTCACACCACTCACGTGCAGTCCCAACATGCGCCGATGCTGTTGTTCACTCAATTGTCCGCCCGTGATGCGCTCCCGGCCAGAAAAGGGTGTTCCCGGCCAGAAAGGGGCACAACGTCGCCTCAGCAGTGGTCGCCTCAGGAGCGTCAGTCAGCCGGTAACGGCCAGCAACCCAAGCACGACGGCGAGCAACGGCGTCGTGCCTTGCAGAACCGCGGCGCGGAGGTACTTTTTCCCGCTGAGTGCCAGCACCGCGGCGGCGAGCAGCATGGACCCGCAGCAGCTGAAGATCAGCGTCCAGCCGACCACGTTCTGCGCCGAGGTGTCCGGGCCAAGCGCCACGCAGCCCACCCCGATGAAAGCGCCAATGGCCAGGAACAGGTTGTAGAAACCCTGGTTGTAGGCGAGTGGTTTGGTGGTCTCGGCGTCGGCTTGGGAGGCGAGGCCGAAGCGTTTCCACGTGGCTGGCGTGGTCCAGGTGAGGGATTCCATGGTGAAGATGTACACGTGGAGCGCGGCGGCGAGGAAGGCAAAAAGCAGGGAGGCCAGGATCATGTGCTGATCCTAGCCTCCCCAAAGACTCAACTGATGCGTCAGCGGCTGAGCATGCCCAACGCCGACGTGGCGAATTCCCTGGCCGAGGTGTTCCAGTGGCCCAGCAGGCCCTGGAGGTTCTCGCCGTCGGCCCGGTGCGCCGGCAGCTGGTCCTGGAGCGTGGACAGCACGCCGGTGCGGAGCTCGGTATTGAAGTTCACTTTGCCCACGTTCATCGCGGCGGCCTTGACCAGCTCCCCCGCCGGAATGCCGGACGCGCCGTGGAGCACCAGCGGGATGTGGGTCCGCACGGCTATGTCCTGCAGGACGTCCCAGCGCAGCTGCGGCTCGCCCTTGTACTTGCCGTGGACGTTGCCCACCGCAACAGCCAGCAGTTCCGCGCCGGTCCTGGCCACAAAGTCCTCCACCTGTGCGGAGTCCGTCAGGCCGGCCACTGCCACACCGGCTTCGTCGGCACCGAAGGCACGGTCCTCGTCGCCGGCCAGGCCGCCGAGTTCCGCTTCAAGCACGACGCCGGCACCCAGCACAGCGCGCGCCTCACGGACCAGCGCAATGTTGTCCTCATACGGCAGGGACGAGCCGTCCGCAAGGACCGAATCCGCCCCCGCGGCGACTGCGTCGGCCATCACCTTGAGGTCCATCGCGTGGTCCAGCTGGACGGCCACCGGAACGGATGCGGCGTCTGCCAGCCCGCGGAGCGCGGCGATCAGGCGGAGGCCGTTGGACGTGCCGGCCGTTTTGGGGGCCACCAGCAGGATGACCCCGTGGCCTGCGTCCTCGGCCGCGCCCACAACAGCCAGCGCGGTGGTGAAGTCGTAGCAGGTGAAGGCGGGAACGGCCGAGCCCTGCTGGAGGGCGGCGGTGACCAGGTGGTCGAGTCGGGTGCGCATCAGACGCTCAGGCCTCCCACGAGGATCCAGGCCACGTAGGTCAGGACGAATCCGGCCACGCCCAGGACGGTGGTGAGGACGGTCCAGGTTTTCAGGCCGTCCGAGACGGTGAGGCCGTAGTAGCGCACCACAGTCCAGAAGCCGGCGTCGGTCACGTGGGACAGGCCCAGGGAACCGAAGCCGATGGCGATCACGACGACGGCGATCTGGGCCGGCGAGTAGCCGCCTTCCATCACGGCGGAGGTCAGCAGGCCGGTGGTGGTGACGATGGCGACGGTTGCGGAACCCTGGGCTGCTCGCAGGGCCAGGGAGATCACGAAGCCGAGCACAATCACCGGCAGGCCCAGGTGGTCCAGCGTCTGGGACAGTGCGGCACCGATGCCGGAGGTCCGCAGGACCTCACCGAACACGCCGCCGGCCGCGACAACCATCAGGATGGACGCGATGGGAGGCAGGGCGCCTTCGAAGATCTCGCCGGTTTCCTTCAGGGACCAGTTGCGGCGGACCGCCAGCAGGAAGAAGGACAGGGCAACGGCCACCAGGAGGGCGAAGAACGGGTTGCCGATGAAGGCAGCCAGGCCGTACCAGGAGTTGTCCTTGGGGATGGTGAGTGTGCCCAGGGTGCCGATGAGGATCTGCACGATCGGGGCGGCGATGAGGAAGATGATCAGGGCCGGACGCGGCGGGGCGATACCTACGGCGCCGGGGCCTTGGTGGCCGACCTTGACCAGGGAGTCGGAACCGAATTCGTCCACCTGGGCCTTGACGCCGGGGAGGAGCTCATACTCCTTGCGGTTCATGATGCTGGCAACCCAGTAGGACAGGAATCCGAGCGGGACGCAGATGAGCAGCGAGATCAGCGTGATGAGCCCGATATCGGCGCCGAACACGCCGGCGCCTGCCACGATGCCCGGGTGCGGCGGCACGGCGACGTGGATGGAGAGCATAATGCCGGCCATCGGCAGGCCGAACTTGACCGGGTGCACGTTGGCGATCTTCGCAAAGGCGTAGACAATCGGGACGAGCACAATGATGCCCACCTCGAAGAACACGGGGATGGCCACCAGGAAGCCGACGGCGGTGAGCGCCACCGCGACGCGCTTGGCGCCAAGCTTCTCGGTGAAGTGCGCGGCCAGCGACTGGACGCCGCCGGAAACCTCGATCATCCGGCCCAGGACGGCGCCGAGCGCGATCAGCAGGGCCACCTTGCCCATCGTTCCGCCCACACCGTTGGCGACGACGGTGAAGACGTCCTTCAGCGGGATCTGCGAGGCCACGGCCACGGCGATGCTTACGGTCAGCAGGGCCACAAAGGCCTGGATCTTGAAGCGGATGATCATCACCAGCAGGACGGCGATGCCGATCGCCGCGATGGTGAGGAGCAGCGGAGTACCCAGCTCCACCGCGGGTTTGATGGCGGGGGCGTCGGCCGCCCGCACCATCAGCGAGTTAGTCAGGGGGTTCATTGCGGTGTCTCCTTCGACAAGCCAGTCTTCCAGAAGACGGGCTGGCGGGCGCTGTTTCTTGTGCTTTGTGAACGCTGGAAGATACGACGACGGCGGAGGGGGGACCGCCGTCGTCGTACGTTTTTTGGGGGTGCTTTAGCGGTGGTGAAGTAGAAGTGCCTAGGCGGTGCGCTTGGTGGGCGCGACAACCTTGATGACTGCGGAATCGTCGGCGGCGGCGAGGCCCTGGGCCTGGCCCAGGAGGTACAGCTGCTCGGCGGCGGCGGCGACGGGGGCTGCCAGGCCGGCGGCGCGGGTGGCCTTGCCCACGATGCCCATGTCCTTGACGAAGATGTCCAGGCGGGACAGGACCTCGGCGCCTTCCTCGGTGTAGGCCTCGAGGATGCGCGGGCCGCGGTTGGAGAGCATAAACGAACCTGCCGCGCCGGCTTCGAGGGCTGCGAGGGTCTTGGCCTGGTCCAGGCCGAGCGCGTCGGCGAGGGCCATGGCCTCGGCGGCGGCCGCGATGTGGATGCCGCAGAGGAGCTGGTTGACGGTCTTGAGTGCCTGGCCGTCGCCGGGCTTGTCGCCCACCACGGTGAGCGTGGAGGCCAGCAGTTCGAGGGCCGGGCGGGCCTTTTCTCGGGCCTCGGGGGAAGCGCCGACGACAATCAGCAGGTCGCCTTCACCGGCGCGTTTGGGGCCGCCGGACAGCGGCGCGTCCACGAGCTCAACGCCGTATTCGGCGAGGCGCGCCACGGTAGCGGGGATGGCTTCGGTGCCCACCGTGCTGCCGAGGATGACGACGGCACCCGGCTCCAGCACGGAGGCCACGCCGTTCTCGCCGAAGAGGACGTCGTTGAGCTGCTCGCCGTTGCGGACCGCGAGGAGCAGCGCGTCGGCGCCCTTGGAGGCTTCCCGGGCGGAGGCGAAGGTGCGGATGCCGGCTTCTTCGGCGAGTTTCAGGCGCGGCTCGGCGATGTCGAAGCCGTGGACGGTGAGCTCGCTGGCCAGCCGGGTGGCCATGGGCAGGCCCATGGCGCCGAGGCCCAGGACGGTGACGGTGTAGTTGCTGGTCATGGTGTTCTTCCTTGAATACTGGCGATATCGGTGATTGAGCCTGTCGAAATCCATTGACGGGGTTTCGACAAGCTCAACCACCGGGGGTGGGGATTAGAAGGTGCTGCTGAGCTTGCGGGTGACGTCGGCGAGGGACTGGTCGTCGCCCACGTTGCCGGCGAACACGATGTACGGGATGCCCTTGGCGGGGCCGTCCACGGGCTCCCAGAGCGAGACGATGCCCGGCAGCATGGGACCGCGGACAATGGCGTGGCGGATTTCCAGGCCGTGGGCGGCGACGTCGGAGGACGTGATGCCGCCCTTGGCGATGACGAACCGCGGCGGGAAGGTCTTGAGTGTCCGGTTCACCACGGCGACGACGGCGGCGGACACCGTGCGCGCGATCCGCAGGCTCGCTGCGGGGTCCTCGGTCTTGATCAGCAGGCGGCTGGTGTGGACGATGACGTCGCCCCCGTGGAGCGCCTCCACGACGGAGTCAACGGTCTGGTTCAGGTAGGCATCCGCGGCTGTTTCGGTTTCGGCGGCAAGCAGCTTCTCGACGTCGATCTCCACAATGCGCGCGGCGCTGTGCTGTTCGGTGAGGGCCTTGAGTTGGCGGGTGGTGACGCCCACATGGGAGCCCACCACGATCAGGCCGCCGGCCTCGGACGGGGTGTTGCCTGCGTAGGCTTCAGCGCCGGTGAGCTCGGTGCGGATTTCCTGGCCGATCCGGGCGCGGACAAACGGCGGTCCCACGCGGTAGAGCAGCTTCTTGCCGCGCCGTTCGGCTTCTTCCAGGCCCAGGGACAGGGCGCGGAGATCGTTCTCGGTGACGATGTCAGCGACGATCGGCGTGGAGTTGGTGGCAGGCTCGATGGCATCGGCGATGGCCTTGGCGGTGATCTGCGGATCGGCAGAGGCACGGATGATGTTCAGGTCCAGGACAATCACGGAATCCGCGGCGAAGCGGCCCCGCGACTTCTCTTCCACGTATTTGGTCATGTCCGAGTTGGCGAAGCCGAAGCTGGCGTCCTTGGCGAATTCGGTCTCGGCCACGGGGGTGAGCTTGCCGGCGTGGTCCCCGGTGCCGCGCATGTAGTGCACGCCGCCGATGGTCACGCGGCCGGCGTCGGGGAACGCCGGCACCAGCACAACGCCGTCGGTGGCTTCTCCGCTGACGTCAGCAACAGTGGCCGCGATGACGTCGGGCTCCAGCGGGTAGTGGCCGCGGAGGGTGGAGTCGCTGCGGCTCACGAACCCCAGCCGCACGGCATCTGCGGAACCGGCGGCGGCCAGTGCGTTGCGGACCACTTCCTCGTTCCGCGCTGCGGCTTCCGCGGGGTCCAGGCTGCGGGTGTTGGTCAGCACGTACACGGCGGGCTTCGCCTGGCCAAAGGCCCAGATGAAGTCCTCCACTTCCCAGCGGGTGAGCACGGGCAGATCCGCAACGGACTGCGTTCCGGTGGGGTCGTCGTCGAGCACTACGAGCATCCGGGGGGTCTCCGCGCTGGACGCGGCGACGGCGTCGGCAACCAGGCGGGCGGGAATCCGGACTTCGGCCGGGAAGGCGGCCAGGATGTCTGCTTCAAGCGTCACAGTGCACTCCGTTGTGTGGAAATCTAAGTATTGACGTAACTGTAAGATGTCTGACATCTAACATTTCAAATAGTGTGGCACAGGACATAGAAACGCGCAAGTAGACTTGTCAGACATATCTGGCGACGCCGCAAGGGGACATATGGCACGGAAATCACTGGTGGGCGTTGTAGCCGACGAACTCCTGGACCGGATCATTGCCGGGGACTTTCCACCCGGATCCAGCGTGCCCGGCGAGCTGGAACTCAGCGCCAGGCACGAGGTGAGCCGGATGACGGTGCGCGAGGCCATGAAAACCCTGGAAGCGCAGCGGATCCTCAGCGTGGAACGCGGCCGCGGCACGTTCGTTAACCCGTTGAACCGTTGGGCTTCGCTGGAAGCTGTCCTGCGCGCCGCATCAGAGGGACAGAACGAAGCCGCCGCCTCCGTGCAGCTCATTGAACTGCGCCGAATGCTTGAAACCGGGGCGTGCGAACTCGCGGCGGCACGGATCAGCGACGCCGACATCCAGGCGCTGTTCGGCCATGTGGCGGCGATGCGGGCCGCCCATGAGGTCAACGACATTGCCGCCTTCGTGGAGGCTGATCTGGCATTCCACGACCTGATCCTGCGCGCCTCGGAGAACGTTTTTGTGGCGGTCCTTTTCGCACCGCTGCACCGGGTGCTGGAAAAGCGCCGGGCCGAAACATCGGCCGTGCCAACCATCCAGGAGCACGCCATCGGACACCACCAGAACATCGCCGAGGCACTGGAATCGCGTAACCCGAGCAGGTCGCGCGAAGCCATGGACCTGCACATGCAACAGACCCTGGATGACCTCAAGAACCTGGTCCTCGAAGCGCCCTGACCAGAGTCCACTCCGAAGTATTGGCTCTGGCCAAGGCTCGCAACCTGCCACTAGTGTTCAAGGACGGCCCGCAACCGGGAATCGAAGGCGATCACGAGGAGCGAAGTTGTCCAACCACACGTACAGCATTACTGAAATTGTCGGCACCTCCGGAGAAGGCGTGGACGCGGCAGTCCGCAACGGGATCGCCGAGGCCGCCAAGACCCTGCGCAACCTGGACTGGTTCGAGGTCAAGGAAATCCGCGGTCACCTCGAAGACGGCAAGGTTGCCGACTGGCAGGTACGGATCAAGCTCGGTTTCCGCCACGAAGGCTGACCCTTCCAAGGTCTGAACAGTGATGGCCGCGTCCTTTGGGCGCGGCCATCACTGTTCGGCCATTCGGCACGGCCCTGCCAGGCACTTCCTACAACGAAGGTAGGACTGCCGGTCCTAGGACAAACAGGGACACGGTCAAGGACTGACTATCGGCGCGAAAGTGCATAGGCTCGTACCGGAGCAGTTCCCGAAAGCGGTTTCCTGCCGGACATCCCGAGCCAGGAACCATCCTTCAGCACTACGAGGAGTACCCATGTCAGAAATCTCGCTGAACAACGGCGTCACTATCCCCCAGCTCGGCTTCGGCGTTTTCCAGGTTCCGCCGGAAGACACCCAGCGGATCGTTGAGGATGCCCTGGCAGCCGGCTACCGCCACATCGACACCGCCGCGGGATACCGCAACGAAGCAGGTGTGGGCGCTGCCATCGCAGCCTCGGGCATTCCGCGCGAGGAAATCTTCGTGACCACCAAGCTCCGCAACGGCGACCAGGGCCGGGCCTGGGACGCATTCCAGGACACCCGCGAGGCGCTGGGTCTTGACTTCGTGGACCTCTACCTCATCCACTGGCCGGTCCCGTCACAGGGCCTCTACGTCCAGGCTTGGAAGGAACTGGAGGCCCTGTATGCCGCCAAGGCGATCCGTGCCATCGGCGTCTCGAACTTCCTCTCCGACCACCTGGACACCCTGCTCGAGTCCGCGGACGTGGTACCCGCCGTGAACCAGATTGAACTGCACCCCAGCTACCAGCAGGCCAAGCTAGCCGCCAAAAGCCGTGCCCTCGGGATTGCCGTGGAGGCCTACAGCCCGCTGGGCCAGGGTGGGGACCTCAACGGAAACGCCGTCACCGCCGTCGCGAAGGCACACGACGCCACCACGGCGCAGGTGGTCCTGGCCTGGCACCTGGCCGCCGGCAACATCGTCATCCCCAAGTCGGTTAACCCGTCCCGTATCCGCGAAAACTTCGCGGCCGCGTCCCTAACCCTGACTGACGACGAGCTCGCCTCCATCACCGCCCTCGAGCGGGGCGCGCGCATCGGTTCCGATCCCGCCGTCGCCGCTTTCACACAGCTATAGCCAACGCTGACCGAGCCTGCCGGCACCGATTCCGGCGGGCTCGGTCACCGCGTTCTGCCACGTCCAACCACCGGCGAAGGATCCCTCCGTATGCAGTACACGCACCTGGGCCGTTCGGGCCTGAAAGTTTCCCGGCTTTGCCTGGGCACCATGAACTTCGGCCCGCACACCGACGAGGCTGACGCGCACGGCATCATGGATTCCGCCCTGGACGCCGGCATCAACTTCTTCGACACAGCCAACGTCTATGGCGGCAGCGGGCACCGGGGCTGGACCGAGGAAATCATTGGCCGCTGGTTCGCGAAGGGCGGCGAGCGGCGCGAACGGACCGTCCTGGCCACAAAGCTGTACGGCACCATGACTGACCGCCCCAACGAGTCCAAGCTGTCCGCGCTGAACATCCGGCGCGCCCTGGACGCCAGCCTGAAGCGCCTCCAGACGGACTATATCGACGTGTACCAGTTCCATCACGTTGACAGGGACACGCCCTGGGACGAGATCTGGCAGGCCATCGAGGTGGCCGTCCAGCAGGGCAAGATCCTCTACTCGGGCAGCAGCAACTTCGCGGGCTGGCACATCGCCCAGGCACAGGAAGCCGCCCGCCGCCGGAACTACACCGGGCTGGTCAGCGAGCAGTCCATCTACAACCTGTTCCGCCGCGAAGTGGAGCTGGAGGTCATCCCCGCCGCACAGCAGTACGGCCTGGGCCTGATCCCGTGGTCGCCGCTCCAGGGCGGGCTGCTGGGCGGCGTCCTGAAGAAGGAACGCGCGGGCGTCCGGCGCACCGAAGGGCGCGCCGCGGAAACGCTCAAGCAGCACCGGGACCGGATCCAGCAGTTCGAGGATCTCGCGGACGGGCTGGGGCACGAACCCGGCGACATCGCGCTCGCGTGGCTGCTTCACCAGCCTGCCGTCACCGCACCGATCGTGGGGCCGCGCACGCAGGAACAGCTCGACGCCGGCATCCGGGCGTTGGAGGTCACGCTCGACGCCGACGCGCTCAAGCGGCTCGACGACATCTTCCCGGGCCACCGGCCGGCACCGGAAGACTACGCATGGTGAATCCGTTGGATTCCGCGGCCGACACCGTGGCACCACGGAGCATCCTCTTCCTGGGCGGCACCGGGGTGATCAGCGCCGCAGCGGCGGAACGCGCCGTCGCACTGGGACACCGGGTGACCATCCTCAACCGCGGCCAATCCGGCAAGCCGGTACCGGACGGCGCGGAGGTCCTGCACGCGGATATCCGCGACCCGGACACTGTGCGGGCGGTGCTGCAGGACAGGGAGTTCGACGCCGTTGCGGACTTTATTGCCTTCACTCCAGATCAGGCGCGCTCCAGTATGGAACTGTTCCGGGGCCGGACCGGCCAGTACGTGTTCATCAGCACGGCGTCGGCCTACCAGAAGCCGCCCACCCGGCTGCCGATCCTGGAATCCACCCCGCTGAAAAATCCGTTCTGGCAGTATTCACGGGACAAGATCGCGTGCGAGGACCTCTTGTTCGACGCCTACCGGGCGGATGACTTTCCGGTCACCGTGGTGCGCCCCTCACATACGTACGACCGCACGAGGGTGGGCCTGGTGGGCGGCTGGACAGACATCCACCGGATGCGGACCGGCCAGCCCGTCATGGTGCACGGTGATGGCACCTCGCTCTGGACCGTGACGCACGCCAGGGACTTCGCGAAGGCCTTCGTGGGACTGCTCGGCAGGCCGCAAGCGGTGGGCGAGAGCTACACCATCACGTCGGATGAGTACCTGCCCTGGAACCAGATCTATGGCCTGTTTGCGCGGGCGGCCGGGGTTGCCGAACCCGAGCTGGTCCACATATCTTCGGAAACCATCGCCGCGCACGGCGCCGGGCACAGCCCCCATCTGGGTCCAAGCCTCCTGGGCGACCGCGCCCACTCCGTAGTTTTCGACAACGCCAAGATCAAAGCCCTGGTGCCTGGCTTTGCCGCCACCATCCCGTTCGCGGACGGGACCCGGGAGATCGTTGACTGGCATGACAGCCACCCGGAACTTCAGGTGGTGGACCAGTCGTTTATGGACCTGAGTGATCGGCTGATCAGGTGGGCGCGAAGGGCCGCGGACTGACGGCGCCGCCCGGCCATCTTTTACAACGTTCTAAATACTCGGGATTCCCGCCGGGCGCAAGGGTTGATTTGTGGCACACACCCCCACTAGGTTACTGGGGAAGCGTTTTCCCAATCCAAAATTGAAAGGATTCACTGATGAATCCGAGCAGGATATCCGTGCGCCGTTTTTCGGTGGCCACAGCTGCGGGCCTCGCCCTGACCGTGGGGTGCCTCACCACCCCGGCAGCCGCCGTTGGGCCTTCCGCGAAGCCCGCCACGGCGGGCGTACAGCTGGATTATCTGGACCGCGGGCTGGTTGCTGCCGGCACATCCGAGGGCGTCTTCCTGAGCTGGCGCCTCTTGGGCCACGAGGCAACCGGCTCGTCCGCCACAGGCCTCACCGGCACCGACTTCAATGTGTACCGCGACGGCCAGAAGCTCGCAACAGTCACAGACAGCACGAACTACCTTGACGCCGCCGGAACCGCGTCGTCGGCATATGACGTGCGTGCCGTCGTCGGCGGCGTTGAACTGGACCGGAGCGCCACTGCCACCTCGTGGGGCGGCAACTTCAAGGACATCCCGCTGAAAAAGCCGGCAGACGGCGTGACGCCCGCCGGCCAGGCGTACACCTACTCGGCGAACGATGCTTCGGTGGGAGACGTCGACGGCGATGGCCAGTACGAGTTCGTGGTCAAGTGGGATCCGAACAACTCCAAGGACGTCTCCCAGGTTGGCTACACGGGCAACACCTACGTGGACACCTACAAGGCCGACGGTACGCTGCTCCACCGGATCGACCTGGGCGTCAACATCCGGTCCGGCGCCCACTACACGCAGATGCTGGTGAACGATTTCGACGGCGACGGACGTTCGGAAATGATGTTCAAGACAGCGCCGGGCACCAAGACCCTCTCCTACAATCCGGACGGCTCGGTGGCTGGCGAGTCGTTCGTCCCGCTGCTGCAGAAGGACCTCGACGCCGGCTATTCCAACTCCGACGATTACCGGATGAGC
This sequence comes from Pseudarthrobacter sp., assembly GCF_036675385.1. Taxonomy (NCBI): domain Bacteria; kingdom Bacillati; phylum Actinomycetota; class Actinomycetes; order Micrococcales; family Micrococcaceae; genus Pseudarthrobacter; species Pseudarthrobacter sp. The sequence goes on from NZ_JAKFFD010000159.1 coordinate 28,746, forward strand.
GCCGCCGACTACCACCGGCACATGGTGGACACGTTCCTGGGCTGGAGCGACCACCCCGAGGTCAAGGCCGGCAACTGGCCCGCCACCCTGGAAGAAGCCTTCGGCATCGCGCCCCAGTACCAGTACCCGCTGTCGCGTGAGGACGCCGAAGCGGTGACGGACTACTTCATGGACGTGTATGCCCCGTCCCGCAGCGCGCGGAACAACCTGCGCGCCTTTGAGGGGTTCATCGTTTCCGGCCCGGAATACCTCACCGTCTTTGAGGGCGCCACGGGCAAGGAACTGAAGACGGTTGCGTATGAGCCCGGCAGGCACGACGACGGCCTGATGTGGGGCGACTACGCCATGGCCCGGATCGAACCCGGCAACCGCGTGGACAGGTTCCTGGCCGGCGTCGCCTATTTGGATGGCAAGAAGCCCGCCGCCGTGTTTGCCCGCGGCTATTACACGCGCAGCACACTTGCCGCCTACACCTGGGACGGCGCCAACCTCTCCCCGGTGTGGAACGTGGACTCGGGCTGGGCGCCCATGACCAACCCCTTCAAGGACAGCCCGCACGGCCGGGACGGGACGGACCCCGAGTTCGGCACGCTCACCACGCAGGGCTTCCATTCCCTCAGCGCCTCCGACGTGGACGGTGACGGCAAGCAGGAAATTGTGTACGGCTCGGCCACCATCGACGACGACGGTTCGCTGCTGTACAGCTCGTCCGACACCATGCCGGCCGGCAGCGCCACCCCGGGAGAGGAGGCCCGGCTGGGCCACGGCGATGCCATGCACGTCACGGACATTGATCCGGCCCGCCCCGGCAAGGAGATCTTCACGGTGCATGAAGGCGGCACGTACGCCCCCTACGGCTACGCCATGCGCGACGCCGCCACCGGCGAGGTACTGTTCGGCGCCTATTCGGGGAAGGACACCGGCCGCGGCATGATCGGCGACGTTGATCCTGCAGTGCCCGGCATCGAAAACTGGGCCATTGGCATGCAGTCGGCCGACGGCGGCAAGCTTTCCGCCACCACCCCGGGCACCAACATGAGCATCAAATGGGCTGCGGACATGACAACCCAGATCATCAACGGCTCCGGCGACCAGACCCCCACCATTGACGACTGGAAGCGCGGCAGGCTGCTCACCGCCACGGACACCCGGACCAACAACGGCACCAAAGGCACCCCGAGCCTCGTTGCAGACGTAGTGGGTGACTGGCGCGAGGAAATGCTGGTCCGGACGGCCGACAGCTCAGCGCTCCGGATGTACCTGAGCACCGAAGTGACCAACCACAAGCTCTACACACTCATGCACGATCCGCAGTACCGCGCTGAAGTTGCCCGGCAGAACACCACGTACAACCAGCCGTCCTACACGGACTTCTACTTCGCTTCGGACATACACTTCGGTGATGTGCCGCTGCGGGCGGCCTGGCTTCCGGGCAGTGTGAAAGCCCTCCAGCAGGCTGTGGAGGACCTGGTGGAGTCCGGCGACGTGGCGGGCCCGGTCGCGAAGCAGTTGGCAGCGGGTGCGCAGGAGGCGGCAAAGGCAGTGGACGACGGCGATGCTTCCCAGGCGGCACAGGCCATCCAGCGCTTTGTGGAGTTCCTGGACCAGCAAAAGAAGCCGGATCAGGTATCCGACGTGGCACGAACAGTACTCGACTACCAGGCCGGAAATATTCTCCGGGCATTCGAAGGCTAGGCAGGCGAAAGCACGGCAGACTGTTGAAATGACTCTCTCACCGCTCATCATGCTCAACGACGGCTACAGCATTCCGCAGCTGGGGCTCGGCACCTGGCCGCTGGACGACGAACAGGTGGCTGCCGCCGTCGTACAGGCCCTGGAAGCCGGGTACCGGCACATCGATACGGCAGTGAAATACGGCAATGAGGAAGGCGTAGGGAACGGCATCCGCGCAGGCGGGGTGGACCGAAGCGAAATCTTCGTCACCACCAAGCTGGACGGCCAGTTCCAAGGCGAGGACCGCGCGGTGGCGGGGTTGGAGGGGTCGCTGACGCGCATGGGGCTGGACTACGTGGACCTGCTGCTGATCCACTGGCCGCTCCCTGCGCGCGATGATTTCGTCTCGACGTGGAAGACGTTTGAGCGGCTCCAGGCGGAGGGCAAAGTCCGGTCCATCGGCGTCTCCAACTTCAAACCGGCACACCTGGAACGGCTGCTGGCCGAAACCGACGTTGTGCCTGCGGTGAACCAGATCCAGCTGAGCCCGGCGATCACCCGCGAGGCGGAACGGGAGTTCAACGCCCGGCATGGAATTGTCACGGAATCGTACAGCCCGCTGGGCGGGTCGGGGGCAAGCCTGTTGGGCGCTCCCCTGCTTGCGCAGCTGGGTGAAAAATACGAGAAGACCCCGGCTCAACTGGTGCTGCGCTGGCATATTGAGAAGGGACTTGTAGTCATTCCCAAATCAGGAAATCCCGAGCGGATGCAGGAAAACCTGGACATCTTCGATTTCGCCCTGGATCGGCAGGATCTCGCGGAACTTGCCATCCTGGACGAGGGGCCCGGCGCCGGCAACGATTCGGACGCGACAGGCCACTGAGAGGGCCCGAACAGGCTTTCCGCGGAGATTCAGAGTGGCGAAAATAAAGTAAGCATGATTAGTATTGGGGCAGAGGGACGAAGCGTGCCCGGGATCCGGGCACCTCCCTGATGTAGGAAAGAAGGAACGACAAAATGGGTTTCTTTGCATTTTTGATTCTTGGCCTTATTGCCGGCGCGATCGCTAAGGCGATCCTTCCGGGCAAGCAGGGTGGCGGCTGGATCATCACCCTCATCCTGGGCGTCGTCGGTGCGTTCCTCGGCGGCTGGCTTGGCGGGCTGCTCTTCAACGCGCCGCTGCAGGAGTTCTTCTCGCTGCAGACCTGGCTGCTCGCGATCGCCGGCTCGATCATCGTGCTGCTGGTTTACAGCATGGTCACCAAGCGGAGCGTTCGCAGCTAGCGTCGTCACCGGCATGAACACCGGCCCCGGGACAACATCCCGGGGCCGGTTTTCTTTCCCCGGCCAAGCGGATCGGGGACTGACACCTTCTCAACGAGCTGGAGTTCATTATGAAATCTAAACTTCTTTTGGGTATTGGCATCGCGGCGGGTTACGTCCTGGGATCGCGGTCCGGCCGGGCTGCGTACGACAAGCTCAAGGCCAGGGCGGCGAGCATCTGGGACAGTAAGCCGGTCCAGGACAAGGTCAGTGCCGCCGCTTCGGCCATCAAGGAGAAGGCTCCCGACGTGGCGGACCAGCTCGGTGAGGCTGCGCGCCGGGCGGGCACAGTCATCGGCTCGGCCGTGCACCACGACACCGCGTCCGGCAGTGCCGCGGTGGGCGATCACGTTCCCGCCCACAGCAAGCACCCGGAAACGGTGAACCTGGGGACATCGGACGTTGAGTCAGACCCCGCGTTCAATGACAACCAGGGCCAGGACTGGTCCGGTGAAGGCGGCGCCACTACTGCCGGCGCAGCCACGAACGTTGACCCCCGACGGGAATGATCGGGGATCGTTGCAGGGACGTTACGCGGGATTCGCCGTGTGACACGGAAGCCACGCTGAAATTGTGCTAAAAATGGTCGTTGCTGGCCGCCGCGCTCCTTGGGGGACGCGGCGGCCAGCCACGTCTCAGGTCATGGCCAGATGCCGTCTCAGGTGACCAGCTCGGCAGCACCGAACGACACGCTGAACTGAACGCACCACAGGTCAACTGACGGGTACTTCGACAGGTCAACGTCGGCGGGAATCTGGTAAACCTGATTGCCCTGATTTCCTTTGATCAGGCCGAGGTCGTAGTAATCAGCGGAGCCGGCGGTGAACCACCCGGCCGTTCCTTCCACCACGTGGGCGGCACTTAACCAGACGTGCACATCCGGACCATTGGACGTATCCAGGTTTTCGAGCGTGAGCAGCCTGGCGCCGTCTGGCTGCTGTACGATCCGGACAGTTCCCGTGGTGGCGTGTTCATGGCTGATTAGCGTACCCACAGCCAGCTGCACCGGGCCTGCAGGCATAGGTGCCGGAGTCGGCGCCAAGGGTGTAGGCGGAGTCGGTTGTGCTTGCGCTGGACTGCTGGCCACGATGGGGAGCTGTTCATCCACTCTCACGTCCACAAAGAGAAGCCAGGGCTTGAACAGCACAAGCCCAATCACCAGCCCTACCGCTGCAAGGGCCGCCGCAGCGATCATCCAGGTCCGGCGTCGGTTTGGACTTTGCTTTCCACTCATGGACTTTCCGCTCATGCAATCATCGTCCGCGTATCCGCTGACCGGCGCAACGCACCAGCCGTCGCGATCCTGATCCCACGATGGTCCAAAGCCAACAAGGCCAACCCGGGTGCTCTGAAGTCAGATAAGTTCTTCGAGTTCCGCAGGAAAGATTCCGACTCCTAGGGTCACGAGACGGCGGGGCGCCTGATTCCGGAACCGCGGCGGTTCCGGCAGCCCTCAGGAAACCAGTTCGCGGGTCATCCCGAAAGGAACCTGATCTGACAGCGTTGCGGTGTAGCGGCCCGGGGCGACACGGGTCACCAGGATGCCGTGCGTGCCTGTGAGGAGGGCGACTTCCTGAAGGCGCCGGACGGCAGCATCAAGCTCTTCGTCCAAAAGGTGCCGGCTGGCGACATCTATCTCAATGCGGTCTATGGGCGTAGACATATCGGTTCCTTGTTAATAGTTGGGGTGGGTTTCCTGGTTACTCAGGCTTGACCGCCGAAACGGGGACAGGGCGATCCTTCGCCTGGTCCTTCGTCCCCGCGGGTGCATGGGATTCCGACGTGGCCGGCGGGGAAGTCCTGAACTTGAACCTCTTCCCGATGGTGCTGCCGCCGCCACCGCTGCGGTTCTTGTTGAAAATATCGAAGCCGACAGCCAGCAGGAGGACCAGCCCCTTGATGAGCTGCTGGTAGTCAGTGCCGAGACCCAGGATGGACATGCCGTTGTTCAGCACGCCCATGATCAGGCCGCCGATCATGGCTCCGGCCACGGTGCCGATGCCGCCTTGGACTGCGGCGCCGCCGATGAATGCCGCGGCGATAGAGTCGAGTTCGAAGCCGGTGCCGCCGGCGGGCTGTGCCGAGTTGAGCCTTGCCGTGAACACCAGGCCTGCGAGTGCCGCCAGGACGCCCATGTTGACGAAGAGCCGGAAAGTGACGGCTTTGGTCTTCACCCCGGACAGCTCTGCTGCGTGCAGGTTGCCGCCGATCGCGTAGGTGTGGCGGCCGAAGACGCTGTTGTTCATCAGCGCCGTGTACACGATCACCAGGACGGCCAGCACGATCAGGACGATCGGGGTGCCCCGGTAGCTCGCGAGGAGGAACGTGATGATCAGCATGAGCAGGGCAACGAAGGTGGTCTTGGTCGCGAACCAGGCCATCGGTTCGTTTTCGAGGTCGAACTTCTTGCGGATCCGGCGTTCCTTGAGCGCCTGGATAAGCAGCGCCACCGTGGCGCCGACGCCCAGGATGACGGTCAGCCATTCCAGCACCGACGTGCCCCCGGAGATGTCCGGGAGGAAGCCGCCGCCCAGGGCGCGGAGTTCGGAGGGGAACGGGGTGATCTGCTGGTTCTTCAGGGTGATCAGGGTCAGGCCGCGGAAGATCAGCATGCCGGCCAGGGTGACGATGAAGGCCGGGATGCCGACGTAGGCGATCCAGTATCCCTGCCACGCCCCGACGAGCGCTCCCACCAGGAGGCAGGCCGGGATGGCCAGCCACCAGGCCCAGCCCCAGTGGACCATCATGACGCCGGCGACGGCGCCGATGAAGCCGGCGATCGATCCCACCGAGAGGTCGATGTGGCCGGCAATAATGACCATGACCATGCCGATGGCGAGGATGAGGATGTAGCTGTTCTGGACCACCAGGTTGGTGACGTTCTGCGGCTCCAGGAGGATGCCGTTGGTCAGTACCTGGAACAGCAGGACGATCAGGATCAGGGCAACGAAGATGCCAACCTGCCGGAGGCGGCTTGTCAGGAAGCCGAGGGATTCTCGTAGGGCGGACATGGTCCTATTCCTTCTCTTGGGTCATGTAGTGCATGAGGGTTTCCTGGGATGCTTCGGCGATGGGAACCTCGCCGGTGATATGGCCGGCCGACAGGGTGTAGATCCTGTCGCAGATGCCGAGGAGTTCGGGCAGTTCCGAGGAGATGACAATGACAGCTTTTCCCTCCGCCGCGAGCCTGGCGATGATTGTGTAGATCTCGAATTTGGCGCCGACGTCGATCCCGCGGGTGGGCTCATCGAGGATCAGCACGTCCGGGTCCGAGAACATCCACTTGCTCAGCACCACCTTCTGCTGGTTTCCGCCGGACAGTTTGCCGGTGATGGCAGCAACTGAGGGCGCCTTGATGTTCATGCTCTTGCGGTAGCCGTTGGCCACCACCGTTTCCCGGTTTTTGTCCACCCAGCCGCCCTTGACCAGCTTGCGGAGCGCGGCCATGGAGATGTTCCGCTGGATATCCTCGATGAGGTTCAGGCCGTAGTGCTTCCGATCTTCGGTGGCATAGGCGATCCCGTGCCCGATCGCCTGGGACACCGTGGAGGTGTTGATTTCCTTGCCGTACTTGTACACCTTCCCGGACATCGCCGTGCCGTAAGTGCGTCCGAAAACGCTCATGGCCAGCTCGGTCCGGCCCGCTCCCATCAGGCCCGCGAGGCCTACCACTTCGCCCTTGCGGACGTTCAGGCTGGCGTTGTGCACCACCATGCGTGTGTGGTCCTGGGGGTGCCTGACGGACCAGTCCTCGATCCGCAGGACTTCCTCCCCGATCTTGGGTTCCCGGTCAGGGTAGAGGCTTTCCAGGTCCCGGCCCACCATGCCGCGGATAATCCGTTCCTGCGTGATCTGGCCTTCATCGAGCCGGAGCGTCTCGATGGTTTTGCCGTCCCGGATGATGGTGACGGCGTCTGCGACTTTGCGGATTTCGTTGAGTTTGTGGCTGATGATGATGCTGGTGATGCCCTGGCCCTTCAGATGCAGGATCAGGTCCAGGAGGTGGCCGGAGTCCTCGTCGTTGAGCGCCGCTGTGGGCTCGTCCAGGATGAGGAGCTTGACTTCCTTCGAGAGCGCCTTGGCGATTTCCACCAACTGCTGCTTGCCCACACTGATGTGCTGGACCGGAGTGATGGGGTTTTCGCTCAGGCCCACCCGGGCCAGCAGTTTCGCGGCCTCCAAGTTGGTCTTCCGCCAGTCCACCCAGCCGTTTTTGGCCTGCTCGTTTCCGAGGTAGATGTTTTCGGCGATCGAGAGGTAGGGGCTCAGCGCGAGCTCCTGGTGGATGATGACGATGCCGCGTTTCTCGCTGTCGTTGATGCTGGAGAAGTTGCAGGGCTCGTTTTCGAAGAGGATGTCCCCGTCGAAGGAGTTGTGCGGGTAGACCCCGGACAGGACTTTCATCAGGGTGGATTTGCCCGCCCCGTTCTCTCCGCAAATGGCGTGGACCTCGCCCCGGTTCACGTCAAGGGTGACATCCTGCAGGGCCTTCACGCCCGGAAAGGTTTTAGTGATTCCTCGCATTTGAAGAATGGGTGTGTTCATCGTCAATTCCCACTGACTGGTTGGAAAACTGGACCGGCCTGCGGCTGCAGGGCCTACGGGAAGGGGTTGCGGCCAGGCCGTGCGGCCGGCCGCAACCCCGCAAGAAAAGTTACTTGACGTCGGCGTCTGTGTAGTAGCCGGAGTCGATGAGTTCCTTCTTGTAGTTTTCCGCAGTGATGATCACGGACTTGAGCAGGTAGGCCGGAACCACCTTGACCTTGTTGTTGTAGGTCTTGGTGTCGTTAACCTCCGGCTCCTGGCCCTTCAGCAGGGCGTCCACCATCTTCACTGCCTGGGAACCCAGCTGGCGGGTGTCCTTGAAGATGGTGGAGTACTGCTCACCGGCGATGATGGACTTCACGGAGCCCTTCTCAGCGTCCTGGCCCGTGACGACCGGCAGGTCGCCCTTGGCGTAGCCGCCGGTGCTGGTCAGAGCCGAGATGATGCCGATGGAGAGGCCGTCATAGGGGGAGAGCACGCCGTCGAGCTTGGTCCCGGAGCTGTAGGCCGCGGTGAGGATGTCCTCCATGCGCTTCTGGGCAACGGGGGCCTGCCAGCGCAGGATGGCTGCCTGCTCGAACTTGGTCTGGCCGCTGGGGACCTTGAGGGTTCCGGCGTCCAGGTACGGCTTCAGCGTGTCCATGGCGCCGGTCCAGAAGAAGTTGGCGTTGTTGTCATCCGGGCTGCCGGCGAAAAGCTCAACGTTGAACGGGCCCTTGCCCTCCACCTTCTTGCCGCTGGCATCAACCAGGCCCAGCCCGGTCAGCAGCGATGTTGCCTGCTGCACGCCCACCGTGTAGTTATCGAACGTGGTGTAGAAATCAACGTTCGGGGTGCCGTTGATGAGGCGGTCGTAGGCGATGACCTTGACGTTCTGTTCCTTTGCCTTGGCGAGCACATCGGTCAAGGTGGTGCCGTCGATGGCGGCGACAATGAGCGCCTTGGCACCCTTGGTCAGCATGTTCTCGATCTGCGATACCTGCGTGGGGATGTCGTCGTTGGCGAACTGCAGGTCAGTCTTGTAACCAAGTCCCTTCAAGGACTTTTCCACGTTTCCGCCATCGGCGATCCAACGCTCGGACGTCTGGGTGGGCATCGAGATACCCACCAGGGATTCACTGGGATTCGCAGTGGTTTCCGAGGTGGCTGTTGCGCCCCGGCTTCCGCACCCTGTGGCACCCACAGTGACTGCGAGGACGACGGCGACTGCGCCCAGGAATTTCCTAATTCTCACGATTTCTCCTCCCGCGGAAGCTGGTCCGCGAAGTGCTGCTGGGTCGGCAGGCGTCTGCGCTTGCCGGTAGAGCGGTACTGCCTTGATGTGCAGGGCCCGAGCCCTGGACATCTGAAGAGCTGCCAACAGGCAGGAGCGGAGGTCGGTTGCGTGCCGGAAGCCAAGTTCCGCCTCATACTTGTTAGCGCTAACAACAGGATATTGCAGAGTAGCATGTGAGTCAAATCACTTTTATTGGTGAGCGGAAACGCCGGGCGTCTCCACTCGGAACTCCGAGCCCCAGTGCGGATGCCGTCGAGCCGGCGCGGGCCGGCAGCGCGGCGAGAGCGTTTGGCCTGATGGCGTAGTTCCACAGCAGCGAGCCCACGACCTCGGAAGCGACAACGAGCCAGGACTGCAGGATGACGCCGATCGCGGCGCCCTGGACAATGCCCGCGACCGCCATCGGATTACGAATCCAGCGATGTGGGCCCCCGATGACCAGGCGGTTGGGCATCGCGGATGGCAGCAACTCCACTAAGGCCCAGCCTGTCCGACTACAACGGTGCCGTCCAGTTCTTCCGAGCGGACAGTCCTGACTGCGAAGCCCTCACCCTCCAGGGTGGACGCCGTCCCTGCGGCCTGCCGCTCGCTGGTTTCGATGATGATGTACCCGCCCGGCCGCAGCCATTCGTTGGCCTCGGCAGCGACGCGGCGGTGGAATTCGAGTCCGTCAGCGCCGCCGTCGAGCGACCACAACGGTTCGTGCTCGCGCGCCTCGTGCGGCATGGAATCGATGGCGTCGGTGGGGACATAGGGGGCGTTGACAGCCAGAACACGGATCCGTCCCTTGATGGCGCGCGGCAGCGCATCGAACAGATCGCCCTGGTGGACCTCGCCACCCACACGGCCAATGTTCCGGCGGGCGCAGGCCACCGCGGCCTGGTCAATGTCCGCCGCATGGAGTTCCAGCCCCGGAATCCTGAAGGCGATGGCGGCCCCCACCGCCCCGGACCCACAACACAGGTCCACAACAACGGCGGGCTCAGGACTCTCCCGGTGCTTCCGCTTCGGGTCCGCCGAGAGCAGGGCTGCGGCCTCACTCACCACGAGCCCGGTGCGGCGGCGCGGAACAAAAACCCCGGGATCGAGCTCAATCCGGAGTCCGCAGAACTCTGCCCAGCCCAGGATGTGCTCCAGCGGGTACCCGGCAGCGCGCCGCTCCACCGCCGCAGCGATTTCGGCCGGGCCGGACACCGCGGCGAGGAGAAGCTCGGCTTCCTCCTCCGCAAAGACGCACCCGGCCGAGCGAAGCCGCTCAGCGATCCCAGCAAGGGACTCAACATCCAATTCAGTGGCTGACATGGGTACACCTTCCGCAATCCGATGGGCGCCGAGCGCCGTCGCCCGCCTCTGAATGTACGCGAAGGTAGCCCCTGGCCGCCTGTCTAAAAAGACTGGATTTATTCAGTGCAAGCGCTTACAGTGTGCCGTGGTTCACCTGGCGATCGTTCCTCGACTGCCTTCGCGAACCGCACATCTGTCCGCCAACCGACGCCGCCCCACCCGCAACTCCACAGCAGCCTGTACAGCAACGCCGCTACCAGGAAGGTCTCCTGACGTGAACACACGCACCCGCAGACAACGCCTCAACAACCCGCTGACAGCATGGCTGGGGCTGCTCGCCGCAGCCGTAGTCGCTTCCACTTCCGTCCTCCCGGCGCACGCGGCGCCTGGCCCGAAGGACCCGGGGTCGCCGTCGGCCCTTCACTCCCTCCGCGCCCCGGTGACGGACGAGAATTTCTACTTTGTGATGGCCGACCGCTTCAGCAACGGGGACACGAGCAATGACGACGGCGGCCTGGGCAGCGACCCCATGGTGTCCGGCTTCAACCCGACGAAAAAGGGCTTCTACAACGGCGGCGACCTGGCCGGGCTGCTCGACAAAATCGACTACATCCAGGGCCTCGGCACCACGTCCATCTGGCTCACGCCCAGCTTCAAGAACAAGGCGGTGCAGGCCGAGGACAATTCGGCCGGCTATCACGGCTACTGGATCACCGACTTCACCCAGATCGACCCCCATCTGGGAACCAACGACGAGTTGAAGGCCCTCATCGACGAAGCCCACTCGCGTGGCATGAAGGTGTACTTCGACATCATCACCAACCACACCGCGGACGTGATCGGCTACGAAGAGGGCGCCCGCAAGACCTACGTTTCCAAGGACGCCGAGCCGTATAAGACCGCGGCGGGTGAGGCGTTCGACGACCGCGACTTCGCAGGCTCCGACGACTTCCCGGAGCTTGATGCCAAGACGTCCTTCCCCTACGTTCCCGTTCTGGATAAAGCCGAGGAGAACCTGAAAGTTCCCGCCTGGCTGAACGATCCCACGCTGTACCACAACCGCGGCGACACCACCTTTGTAGGCGAGGACTCCTACTACGGCGACTTCTTCGGCCTCGATGACCTCTTCACCGAGAACCCCAAAGTGGTGGACGGTATGGAGGAGATCTACAAGTCCTGGATCGGCGATTTCGGGGTGGACGGCTTCCGGATAGACACCATGAAGCACGTCAACAACGAGTTCTGGCAGGAATTCGGCCCGGAGATGCTCAGCTACGCCAAGACGCAGGGCAAGGACGAGTTCTTTATGTTTGGCGAAGTCTTCGACACGACCAAGTCCTTCACCTCGCAGTTCACCACCCGCAACCAGATGCAGGCCGTGCTGGACTTCCCGTTCCAGGAGGCCGCCCGGAACTTCGCGTCCAAGAGCCAGGACACCCGCTCGCTGGAGACGTTCTTCGCCGGCGACGACTGGTACACCGACGCCGATTCCAACGTCTACCAACTGCCAACCTTCCTGGGCAACCACGACATGGGCCGCATCGGCAGCTTCATCGCCGCCGACAACCCTGGTTCAGCCGGCACGGAGCAGGTGGCCCGCGACCAGCTGGCCCACGAGCTGATGTATTTCTCCCGCGGCAATCCGGTGATCTACTACGGCGACGAGCAGGGCTTCACCGGTCCCGGCGGCGACCAGGACGCCCGGCAGACGCTCTTCGCCAGCCAGGTGCCGGAGTACCTCGACGACGACCTGCTGGGCACCGATGCCACGCACGCCATCGACAACTTTAACGCCGGCCACCCGCTGTACGCCAAGATCAGCCAGCTCGCGGCCCTGACCAAGGACCACCCGGCCCTGCGCGACGGCGCCCACCAGCACCGCTACGCCTCCGAAGGACCCGGGATCTACGCCTTCTCCCGCACCGATGCGGAGGACCAGCGTGAGTATGTCGTAGCCCTGAACAACAGCGAACAGCCGCAGACGGCCGACGTGCCCACCTACATCGGCAAGCGCAGCTACACACGTATTTATGGGAGCACAGGTGCGGGAGCAGACGAGGTGAAGACCTCAGCGGACGGAAAGCTGACAGTCACCGTCCCGCCGCTGTCGGCCGTGGTCTACCAGTCATCGGGCCGCATTCCGCACTCCAAGGCGGCTCCCGCCGTCGCACTCCAGGAACCTGCCGCGGCACCGGCGGATAACGGCCGGATCAACGTAACGGCCGACGTCGGCGGTGCTTCGTTCTACGAGGTCACCTTTGAGGCCAGGACGGCGGGCGGTGGCTGGGCACCGATCGGCACCGATGACACCGCGCCGTACCAGGTGTTCCACGATGTTGCTGCCCTGGAAGCAGGCACCGCCCTCGAATACCGCGCCACCGTGCTGGACAACGGGGGCCACCGAGCCACCAGCCAGCCCCGGGCAGCCGCCGTTCCGGCCCCGGTCCTGACTATCCAGGAGCCGGTGGAAGGAAGCAGCGTGGAAGGGGCCGTTGAGCTCAGCGCAACGGCCGATCCGGAAAAGTCCAGCCACGTGGTGTCCTTCGAACGCAGCGTGGCCGGCGGCGCGTGGACGGCCGTAGGCTCCGATGACTCCTCGCCGGTGTACTCGGTCACCGATGACCTGGCGGCACTTAAGCTCGCGGACGGCACGAAGGTGCAGTACCGCGCCAGCATGAGCGGCCCCGGCTTCAGCGTGGTCAGCGAGTTGCGGACGGTAACGGTGGGCGAGGCTCCGCAGCCGGATTCGGTGACCGTGGCCGGGTCGCTGGACTCCGAGCTGGGTTGCCCTGCGGATTGGGACCCGGCCTGCCCAGCCGCGTTCATGACCCTGGACCCGGCGGACAACATATGGCGGCTCTCGGCAGACCTGCCAGCCGGGACATACGAGTTCAAGGCCGCGCTCAACGGCAGCTGGGACGTGAACTATGGCGCCGGCGGAGTCCTTGACGGCAGCAACATCGTGTTGGACCACCCCGGCGGGGCCGTCACCTTCCGCTACGACAACAGCACACACGCCCTCGGCGCCGGGTACGCCTCCCAACAGCCGTCCGCTGTCGCCGTCGCGGGCAGCCTGGACAACGAACTCGGCTGTGGCGCCGATTGGGATCCCGCCTGCGACCAGGCCCAGTTGACGCTGGATCCGGCAACGCTGGTGTGGAAGCTGTCCGTGCCGGACCTGCCCGCCGGGACGTATGAGTTCAAGGCGGCGCTGAACCGCAATTGGGACGTGAACTACGGGTCCGACGGGGTGCCCAACGGGGCCAACATCTCCTACACGCACGACGGCGGCGCGGTCACCTTCCGGTACGACCACGTCACCCACCTGCTCACGGCGGGCTAGCCGGCTACTCCTGCAGCAGCCCTGACGGATACTCAGCCTCTGGGCCAGCAGTTCCCCCCATAGCGGCGACCAGCCGTTCACGCGCGCGCCCAAGGTGTTCGTCCAGCAGTTCGGCGGCGGCATCGCCCTGGCCGCCCTCGATCAGCTCAAGGATCTTCTGGTGTTCGGCCAGTATCAGCCCCGTGTCCAGGAGGTGCAGTGACTGGACCCGGACCATACACAGCCGCACCTCACCCACAAGCGAGCGGTACATCCGGCTGATGCGTTCATTGGCCACTGCGTCGATGAGGCTTGTATGGAAACGCATGTCAGGTTCCACAACATCCAGCGGCGCGCCCGACTTCAATGCCGCGATATCGCGGTTGGCCTGGACAGCCCCCTGCGGCACGTCTTTGGTGCGCGCCAGCCGGCGGAGTACTTCGCTTTCCAGATAGGCACGTGCCAGATAGATGTCCCGCACTGATTCCGGCCCCAGGTCAACAACGCGTGCGGTCTTGTGCGTGCCCCGGTCCAGCAGCCCCTCCGCCACGAGCTTCTCAATCGAGGCCTTGGCGGTGGGGCGTGCCACTTCATACGACGTGGCGACGTCTGTCTCAGTGAGCGCCTCGCCGGAACCCAGGTCACCCGCGAAGACGCGGCTCCGCAGATCCGCAGCGATGGCGTCCACGATGGAGACTGCTGCAATACGGCCGACCATGCGCGCGTCCTCTCTGAACCAAAACCCAAACAGAATAAAACCCATTTCCTTCAATCTTGCCAGACAAGTCAACATATACACTTGACCAACATGTGTACTTGTTAGACAATCGAAGGGCGCCACGGTGTTGTGACGCCTAACACAATCTGGAGACACATGTTTCAGCAGATCCTCGACCCCATTGCCGGGTCCCTAGTGCTTTCCGCCCTTTTCGCGGCGCTTCCCCTCGTTCTGCTATTTGTTCTGCTGGGCGTTTTTAAGGTCAAGGCAGCCAAAGCAGCCCTGTCCAGCCTCGCCCTGTCCCTCGTGCTTGCCATCGTTGGCTGGCAGATGCCGGTCAGCCAGGCCCTTAGCGCCACCTTGGCCGGCATCTTCTACGGCCTGTTCCCCATCCTGTGGATCCTGGTGAATGCGCTGTGGATCTACCGCCTCACCGTGGCTACCCCCTGGTTTGAAGTGCTGGGACGCACTATCCGTTCCATCTCGAACGACCTCAGGATTTTGTCCATCCTGATCGCTTTCTGCTTCGGCGCCCTGCTGGAATCTCTGGCCGGCTTTGGCGCGCCCGTGGCCATCTCCGCCGCCATGCTGATGGCTGCAGGAATGAAGCCGCTGAAGTCAGCAATTGTCTCGCTGCTGGCCAATACCGCCCCGGTAGCCTTCGGCGCGATGGCCGCACCGATCATCGCCCTGAACGGCGTCACAGGCCTGCCGCTCAATGAGCTTTCCTCGATGGCCGGACGCCAGACTCCGTTCATCGCCCTGATCGTTCCGCTGCTGCTGGTGTTCATCGTCGATGGCCGGCGCGGAGTGAAGCAGACCTGGCCCGTAGCCCTTGTGGCAGGCGTCGCCTTCGGTGCGGCGCAGTTTGTCACCTCCAACTACTTCGCCGTGGAACTCACTGACGTTGTGGCCGCCGTGGTAACAGTGGCCGCCGTGCTCCTGATGCTGAAGGTGTGGCAGCCGAAAGAAACCGTCGGAATGGGAGGAGACGTTCAGGCCGCACCGGAAGCAGCCGAGGCAGCCCCCGTCAGAGCCCGCGCAAACGTCGGTGCCCGCGCAGAAGCCCCCAGCGCCCGCGCAGGTGCCGGTTCAGGGAGCGGAGCCAGCTCAAAGCACTCTGCCGAACAGCCCGCCGCGGGCAGTGCTGAACGAACTGACAGTGCAGTACCCACCGATAACTCGCGGCCCGAGCCGCGGCAGATCTGGATGGCGATCGCCCCTTACCTGATCATCATCGCGGTGTTCTCGGCGGCTCAGATTCCGTTCGTCAAGGCCTGGCTGAGCCAGGTTGGCAGCGTCACGTTCGCGTGGCCGGGCCTGGACATCACCGACTCGGCCGGCAAACCTGTCGCAGCCGCCAAGTTCAAACTCGACCACCTCAAGGCGACCGGCACGCTGCTGCTGTTCTCCGGCCTGCTCACCATGCTGCTGTACAAAATCACCGCATCACGGGGCCTGCGCGTCTACCGGGACACCCTGGTACAGCTGCGCTGGACCGTCGTGACCGTCACGGCCGTGCTGGGCCTCTCCTTCGTGATGAACCTCTCCGGCCAGACCACTACCCTTGGCTTTGCACTGGCCTCCGCGGGCGGTTTCTTCGCCGTCCTCTCGCCATTGATCGGCTGGATTGGTGTGGCACTCACCGGCTCCGACACATCCTCCAACTCGTTGTTCGGCCAGATGCAGGCCACCGCAGCGGAACAGACCGGCCTGTCTCCAGTGCTGATGGCCGCCTCCAACTCCTCCGCCGGGGTGATGGGGAAGATGCTGTCGCTGCAGAACCTGGCCGTAGCCTCGGCGGCAGTGGGCCTTGACGGTGCCGAGGGGACCCTGTTCCGGAAGCTCCTCGGCTGGAGCCTCGGCCTGCTGGCGCTCATCACCGTGCTGATCTTCCTGCAATCCACCCCCGTCCTGGGCTGGATGGTCCCCTGATGACACCCCTGGACTTGGCTGGCCTGCGCGCGGCGGTAAAGGATCCTGCCCAGGTGAAGACCCGGGCGATCGACCTGCACGCGAACGCCCATGATGCATCGCATTTCCTGCTGATCCCGCAAGCTGTGGTCACGGCTGGGAATGCTGCGGAAGTAGGCGGACTGTTGCGCGCCAGCGCCGCCCAGGGTGTGCCGCTGACGTTCCGGTCCGGCGGGACCAGCCTCAGCGGCCAGGCGGTCACCGACGGCGTGCTGGTGGACGTGCGCCGCAACTTCCGGGACATCGAGGTGCTCGACGACGGCGCGCGGGTCCGCGTCCAGCCCGGCGTCACGGTCAGGGCCCTCAACGCGAGGCTCGCCCGCTACGGCCGGAAATTCGGCCCCGATCCGGCCAGTGAGGCGGCGTGCACGATCGGCGGCGTGGTGGCGAACAACTCCTCCGGCATGAACTGCGGGACGGTAGATAACACCTACCGCACCCTGGAGTCGTTGACGGTGGTGCTGCCCTCCGGCACCGTGATCGACACCGGTGCATCGGACGCCGACCGGAAACTCCGCGCCCTCGAGCCGGAACTCTATGCAGGCCTGGCCCGGTTGGCGGAGCGCGTCCGGAACAACCCCGACTCCGTCGACCGGATCCGGCAGCAGTTTTCCATGAAGAACACCATGGGCTACGGCCTGAACTCCCTGCTGGACTTCACGAGCCCGGTCGACATCATGGCCCACCTGATCGTCGGCAGCGAAGGCACCCTGGGTTTCGTGGCAGAGGCGGTTTTTCGCACCATCCCGCGGCTCCAGCACGCCGCCGCGGGCTTGCTGGTGTTCCCGGACCTTGAGGCCGCCAACGCGGCGCTGCCCGCCCTCGTCGAGACAGGAGCCGCCACCATTGAGCTGATGGATGCCTTGTCGCTCAAGGTGGGCCAGACGCTCAAGGGAACTCCCGCCGTCGTGCAGGACCTGACGGTCCGGGAGCATGCAGCACTCCTTGTGGAGTACTCCGCCGGCAGCGCCGGACATCTGGCAGAGCTCCAGGTCAACGGCAAGGGCATCCTCCAGGGCTTCGGACTGTCCGCTCCGGCCCGGTTCACCGGCGATTCCCGCGAACGCGGCCAGCTCTGGCAGTTGCGCAAGGGCCTCTACGCCTCCGTCGCCGGTGCGCGCCCCCAGGGCACCACCGCGCTGCTGGAAGACATTGTGGTCCCTGTCCCGGTGCTGGGCCGCACGTGCCGGGAACTGATCCGGCTTTTCGACAAGTACAGCTACGGCAACAGCGTGATCTTCGGCCACGCCAAAGACGGCAATGTCCACTTCATGCTCACCGACGGCTTCGCCACCGCCGCAGAACTGGACCGTTACAGCGCCTTCACCGAAGACATGGTGGACCTGGTCCTGGCCGAGGGCGGATCGCTGAAGGCCGAGCACGGGACAGGGCGCGTCATGGCACCCTACGTCCGCAGGCAATACGGCGATGAGCTCTATGACGTCATGCGCAGCATCAAGCGGCTGTTCGACCCTGCCGGGATGCTCAACCCGGGCGTGCTTATGGACGAAGACCCCCTGGCGCACCTGCGGCACATTAAGACCGCGCCGCCGGTCGCCGAGGAGGTGGACCGGTGCGTCTCCTGCGGCTACTGCGAGCCGGTGTGCCCCAGCAAGGACATCACCCTGACGCCGCGGCAGCGGATCGTCACGCTACGCGCCATCGAATCCGCGCGGCTCGCCGGGGACACGGCGCTGGTCAAGGAACTGGAAAAGGACTACGAGTACGAGTCTGTGGATACGTGCGCCGTGGACGGGATGTGCCAGACGGCCTGCCCGGTGGACATCAACACCGGATCGCTCGTCAAAAAGCTGCGGAAGGCCGACGCCGGCCCGCTCGCCAACGGCGTGTGGAATGCCGCCGCCAAGCACTGGGAGGGCGTCACCCGGGGTGCTTCGCTGGCCCTGACAGTGGTCAACAGACTCCCGGCCACCGCCATCGCCCCGCCAAACAAGGCCGCGCGGGCAGTCCTTGGGGCAGACACAGTCCCGCTGTATTCGGCCGAACTGCCGGGCGGCGGTCCGGTGCGGAAGCGTCCGACTCCGGCGGGCGAAGTGGATGCTGTCTACTTTCCTGCGTGCGTGGGGACGATGTTCGGGCCCGCGGGTACGGCCCAGGACAGCCCCGGGAAAGGCGTCCAGTACAGCTTCGAACAGCTTTGTGCCAGGGCAGGGCTCCTGCTCCTTGTCCCGGAAGGGATCGACGGCCTCTGCTGCGGCACCCCCTGGTCTTCCAAAGGCATGGTCGCCGGCCAGGAAACGATGCGGGAGAAGACCCTCGCAGCGCTCCGGGCGGCCACCCGGGACGGCGAGCTGCCCATCGTTTGCGACGCGTCCTCCTGCACCGAGGGCCTGCGACAGGCCGTCGAATCGGACACGCCGGCAGCAAGGCAGCGTCCACTGCGCATGGTGGACGCCGTGGATTTCGTTGCGGACCGGATCCTTCCCGGACTGCCCGACCACCGGAAGCTGGAGTCGTTGGCCCTGCACCCCACCTGCTCCTCCACCCGGATGGGGCTCAACGATGCCCTCGGTGCCGTGGCCGGCGCCGTCGCCGGTCGCGTGGAGGTCCCGGAAAACTGGGGCTGCTGCGCATTCGCCGGGGACCGCGGCATGCTGCACCCGGAGCTGACGGCATCAGCTACCGCAAAGCAGGCCGCGGAAGTGGCGGACATGGGCGCTGCGGCGCACGCCTCCTGCAACCGGACCTGCGAACTGGGCATGACGCGGGCAACCGGCGCGCAGTACCGCCACGTGCTGGAACTCCTGGAGGAGGTTACCCGCTGACCCACGGCAATGCGGGTTACCGGTCGAGGTCAGCTGCGGCATCGGTCAGCCGCGGAGCGCCTCCGAGACGGCACCCAGCAGTGTGTTGAACCGCGTGTTTCCGGGAAGGTCGTCGATAAACACCGGCTTACCGTCCGGACCGCCGAGCGGGACCTGCCAGTTCGGGTACAGCGCCTCGGTGGTGCCGGGCTGGTTCTGCACCCGCCGCTCCCCCACGGCATCCACCAGCGCCACCCCAAGAAGGACCGACGGCGTCTGGGCCAGCAGGCGGTGCAGCGCCTCTATGGTGCGTTCCTCGCTGCCGCCGCCGTCGGGACCGTTGCCGCCAGCACCACCGTGGCTCCCGTCGGCGGAGGCGCCACTGTCAGGCAGCAGGCCGCGTTCCCGCAGCAGCCCCATCATCTTTTCGAGCGTGGCCGTGTGCTCCGCCCGCTCTTCCGCCTCGGGGCGTTCCAGGAGGCCCAGCCTGCTGCGAAGCGCCACGTGGTCGCCCGCCAGGTAGCCGGCGGTGGGCGGCAGGTCGTGGGTGTTGACGTTGGCGAGGGCCTGCGTGCGGTACAGCTCCGGCGGCAGGGGTGAATCGCCGTCGTTCTCGAACCAGAGGATGGAGGTGCCCAGGATGCCGCGGTCAGCGAGGTAGTCACGCACCCACGGCTCGAAGGTTCCCAGGTCCTCGCCGATCACCACCGCGCCGGCACGCTGGGCCTCCAGCGCCAGGATACCGATCAGTGCTTCGTGGTCGTACGTGACATAGGCGCCATCGCGCGGGGAGTTGCCGGCCGGCACCCACCAGAGGCGGAACAGGCCCAGCACGTGGTCCACCCGGATGCCGCCGGCATGCCGGAGCACGGTGGAGAGCATGTTCCGGAACGGTGCGTAGCCTGCCTCCGCCAGGCGGGTGGGATGCCACGGCGGCTGGTTCCAGTCCTGGCCCAGCTGGTTGTACATGTCCGGCGGTGCCCCCACGCTGATCCCGGGCGCCAGGACATCGCGGAGGGTCCAGGCGTCGGCGCTGCTGAGGTCCACGCCCACGGCAAGATCGTGCACCACGCCCAACCGCATCCCCGCCCGGCGCGCCGCCTGCTGCGCGTTCTCAAGCTGTTCGTCACAGATCCACTGCAGCCAGCGGTGGAACCCGATCCTGTCCGCAAGCTTCCCGCGCAGTGATTCCGCCTCAGGGGAACCCAGCGCGCAGTCCGGGTCCGTCCAGACCGGATGGTCCGGTGCCAGGTCTTCCCGGATGGCGGACCACAGCGCGAAATCATCCAGCCCGGTGCCGGAGATCCGGCAGAATTCGTCGAACGCTGCCTGCCGCGCCGGCGAGCGCCGGGCGTGATAGAGAAGTTCCAGGGCCTGGAGCTTGGCGGCGTATGCGGCGTTCCGGTCCAGCCGTTCGCCGTCCTTGTTCAGGGCCTGGACCTGCTCCTGCAAGCTGTCCAGCGCCGCGCGCTTACGCGGCTTCAGGTAGGCGATTTCCGGGATGGCCTCCACCCGGATGTACAGCGGGTTGAAGAAGCGCCGCGTGGACGGCGAGTAGGGCGACGGCTGGACCGGCGGCACGGGTTCCGCGGCGTGCAGCGGGTTGACCAGCACGTAATCCGCACCACGGGCGCCGCTGAGCGTGGCCAGATCCGCGAGGTCGGCGAAGTCGCCGATCCCCCAGGAACGTTTGGACCGCACGGAGTAGAGCTGCGTGGCCAGGCCCCATCCCCGACGCTCCGCCAGGGAATCGGCGGTGGTGAGCCGCGCCGGAACCACCACCAGCGTGCCCTCGGCTGTGACGCCGTCGGACTCTGCCTGCAGCGTGTGCCAACCCAGCGGCAACCCCGCCGGCACGGCGAAGGTGGCCCTGCCGGTGGCCACGCCATCCACGTCCTGGGGCGCCACCCAGACGTCCTGCTGGACAGCGTCCACGGGCCCGCCCGTACCGGCCTCCAGCACAACTGTCAGACGCGCTGTCGAACCGTCCCGGACGTGGACGGGAACCAGTGCGGTTTGGCCCTGCTGGACCACGACGGCGGGCGGCAGCATCCGCCGCCACGGCGCCACTTCCGCCTCGGCCAGGGCAATCTCGATCAGCTGGTTCGTGTGGGCGGGGACGCCCAGCGCGGCGAGGACCTTGGTCAGCGTCTCCGGGGCGACGCTGTGCGGAAGCCCGTCCCAGCCGTGGAACGAGGTGCCTACGCCATGTGCGTCCGCCAAACGCTGGAGAAGGTGCTGGTCCACGGGCTCATGACCGCCCGCATCACCATCGGCCGGTACCGGCGTTCCGAAAGTTTGAGCGTGCTGCTGGTCTGGAGCCTTCATGGATGTCCGCCTCGTCTGGTGTGATGGGCCCGAACTTACATTGCTGCTTTGCACGCCGGGGCTTCGCTGCGCCCCGGACACACGTTGGTTCCGATTATTGCAGGGGCCGCCGCCGGTCCGCTTCACCATCGGCACGTGACCGCTTCGAACCGTTGACTTGTCTTGTGGACATCCCCTACCGTTCCAGTCACTGACAACGTTGTCTATTTCTAGGCACGCGCGATGAAGGGCACCCCTATCCATGCAGATCAACAAATCCCGAACCGTCCTTACGTGTTCGGCACTCACCCTGGCAGGCCTCAGCCTCGCCGCAACGCTCGCCGGTTCCGCCCCGGCCTGGGGCTCAGAAACGCCCCTCGGCGGCGAGCAGCACAGGCCCGCTTACCACTACACACCGCAACAGAACTGGATGAACGATCCCAACGGAATGGTCTTCCACAAGGGCGTTTACCACCTGTATTACCAGCACAACCCGTCGGGAAATACGTGGGGCAACATGTCCTGGGGGCATGCCACGTCCAAGGACCTGACGCACTGGACGGAGCAGCCGGTGGCCATCGCC
The DNA here is from genome assembly GCF_036675385.1 of Pseudarthrobacter sp. Classification (NCBI taxonomy): domain Bacteria; kingdom Bacillati; phylum Actinomycetota; class Actinomycetes; order Micrococcales; family Micrococcaceae; genus Pseudarthrobacter; species Pseudarthrobacter sp. The sequence goes on from NZ_JAKFFD010000159.1 coordinate 50,517, forward strand.
ACCGATGACCAGCAGGACATCTTCTCCGGCAGCGTTGTGGTGGACAAGGACAACACCACAGGGTTCGGAACCGCGGAGAACCCGCCGCTGGTCGCCGTCTACACCAGCGCGTACAAGCCGGGCTCACCCCACCAGGGCCTGCAGGCACAGTCGCTCGCCTACAGCCTGGACGACGGCCAGACCTGGACCAAGTACAACGCGAGCCCGGTACTGAACCGCAACTCGGCAAGCTTCCGCGACCCCAAGGTCTTTTGGTACAGCACCCCCGATGGCGGCGGCTACTGGGTGATGGCCGCCGTCGAAGCCACCGACCACAAGGTTCTGCTCTACAAATCCGGGAACCTCAAGGACTGGACGCTCCTGAGCGAGTTCGGGCCGGCCAACGCCACGGGCGGGCTCTGGGAGTGCCCGGACCTCTTCCCGCTGGCTGTTGATGGCGACCCCGCCAACATCAAGTGGGTCATGGTGGTCAACATCAACCCCGGCGGCGTCGCGGGCGGATCGGCCGGGCAGTACTTTGTTGGCGACTTCGACGGCACAACCTTCACGTCCGAGACAACCAAGGCAAGCGATGCCCTCCCCGCCGGAACCCCGCTGGCAGGCTTCAACAACGGCACCTACGACGGCTGGACCGTGGCCAACGAGCCAGGAAACTGGAAGAACGGCCCGTTCGGAGATACGCCAGCCACCGGTTCGCTGCCGGGACAGAACACTGTGAGCGGCTTTGCCGGTGCTGGGCTGATCAACTCCTTCAACGACGGCGACTGGCCCGTGGGCACCGCGGAATCACCGCAGTTCACCGTTACCAGCGACTACCTGAATTTCCTGGTGGGCGGCGGCCAGCATCCCCGTGTCTCGGACAAGCTGGACAACACCCCGCCGGCCGGTGACCTCCTGTTCAACGGGTTCGAGGTCCCGGACGGAACGTCAATGGCCGACGCCGGCTGGACCGGAACCGCCGACCTCGCACCTTCGTTCCAGCCCGCCACCTCCGGCGGTGACTTCTATATCGGCGCCAAGCGGATCAACACGTTTGATACCGGCGGTGCACCGGGCGACGACAGGCAGGGAACCCTGACGTCGCCGTCGTTCACGCTCTCCCGGGACTTCATGAGCATGCTGGTGGGCGGCGGACACAGGGCCGCGGGCTCAGGCCAGCAGCTGGAGGTGCAGCTGCTGGTGGGCGGCAACGTCGTCCGGACGCTGGCCGGGGACGATGCCGGCGCCCTGAACTGGAAGGGCTGGGACGTTTCCGAGTTCGCGGGGCAGGAAGCCCAGCTGCGGATCGTGGACCAGGCAACGGGCGGCTGGGGCCACCTGACGTTGGACCACGTCATGCTCACCGACCAGGCCGCGGTGCCGCGGTCCGACGAGACCACGGTTAACCTGGTGGTGGACGGCCAGGTGGTCCGGACCGCCACCGGCGCCAACAGCGAGGTTCTGGACTGGGCCTCGTGGAACGTTGCCGAATTCAAGGGCCGGCAGGCCAGCATCAGGGTGGTGGACAACAACCGTTTCGGCTGGGGCCACATCCTGGCCGATGAGTTCGTGGCGTCGGAGCAGGCGGCCACACCGCGGATCCAGACCTACGACTGGCTGGACTACGGCCGGGATTACTATGCCTCCGTTTCGTTCGCCAACATGCCCCAGGACAAACGCGTGATGCTGGGCTGGATGAACAACTGGGACTACGCGCAGGCCATTCCCACCTCGCCCTGGCGCAGCGCCATGTCGCTGCCCCGGGAAGTCGCGCTGACGCAGACTCCGGCCGGACCGCGCCTCACCCAGAAGGCTGTCAAGCAGGTGGATGACCTGGCTGCGAAGCCGAGCTACACCGAGAAGCGCGCCCGGGACATTGCCCCGGGGACCACTGCGCTGCCAGCGGCTGCCTGGGGCCAGGTACAGCGGATCGACGTCACGCTCGCGCCGGGCACGGCTTCACGGGCCGGAATCACCGTACTGGGGATCGGCAACACCGCCACCGAGATCGGCTACGACCGGACCACCGGCGAGGTGTACGTGGACCGGGAGAATTCGGGAGACACCGGCTTCCATCCGCTGTTCACCTCCGTGGACTCCGCGCCCGTCACCCTGGATGCAGACGGCACAGTTACCCTGCGGGTGTATGTCGACAGGTCTTCCGTGGAGGTCTTCACCCAAGGCGGGCAGCGGACCATCACGGACCAAGTGTTCCCCGAAGCGGGAGCTAACCAGGTGGCGCTCTTTGCCGACGGCGGCACGGCGCAGCTGAAGTCAATCACCGTGACTCCGGTGGCGCAGTCGATGTTCAGCACGTTGACCAGCCCGGTCAGGGACCGCCAGAAGTAGGCTGAACCGTCCCGGGCTTGTCCGCGGTTCCCCGCCTTGAAGGTCAGGAACCGCGGACAAGCCCGGGATTTGGCGTCTGCGTAGACTGTCTGAAGAGCGGTGGTCAGTGCACCGGCTGCAGCCAGGTCAGCACCGAACCGTCCTCTTCGATCAGGTCCGCGAGCTCGCCGTTGAAGCGGGCACCGTAGTCCGCGCTGATGTGTTCCTGGAAGGCGGCCTCGTCTGCGTAGACCTCGAATACGAAGTACTCACGGGGATTCGCTTCCCGGGTATACGGCAGGAACAGCTGGTTCCCGGGCTCCTGCCTCACGTCATCGGTCAGCTGGCGCATCATCTCGGCTACCCGGTCTTCGCTGCCGGGCTTGACGGTGAATTCGGCGTAAAGCGTTTTGGTCATGGTTGTCCCCTCTGGATTGCATGGATCTGCTGGTGGTTGAATTATTGCCCTCAGCCTGCCGGCGGCGGGAGTTCGCCGGAGCCGCGCTGGATGAGCTCGGACGGAACAACGTACGTCTGCGGCGCGCTGCCGTCGCCGTCGATCCGGGCGAGCAGCCGCTCGGCGGCAAGCTTCCCGATACGGTCCGGGTGCTGGGCGATGACAGTGATGCCGGGCTCCATCATGTCCGCCAGGGTGAAGTCGTCAAAGCCCACCAGCGCCACGCGGCGGCTGGCACCAAGTTCCTTCAGGGCGCGCATCACGCCGAACGTGATGAGGTTCTGGCTGGAGAAGATGGCCGTGGGCGGATTCTCGGCCGTGAGGATCTCCAGGGCGGCCAGCCGGGCAGACTCCTCGTCGTGAAGCCCCTCCCGGACCGGCACAGCGGACGTCGCCTGCCCCGCCCGGCCCAGTTCCCCAATGAAGCCGCGACGCCGTTCCCGGGCGGTCTGGATGTCCGGCCGGTCGCCCAGGTAGGCAAGCTTCGTGTGGCCGTGAGCCATAAGGTGGGCGGCCGCCCGAGCCGCGCCGACGGCGTTGTCCGTCACCACCGCGTCGGCCTCGATGCCCACAGGCTCGCGGTCAATGAACACCATGGGCAGGTCCCGGGAATGTTCCGGGATCGCATACGCCTGGCTCCGGGCAATGGGGGTCAGGACCAGACCATCCACGCGCCGGCCGAGGAATGCGGAGACGAGCGACTTTTCCCGCTCGGGGTCATCGTCCAGGCTGGCCGCGAACACGGCTATCCCGCGTGCCGCCAGAGAGTCTTCCATTGCCCGGTGGATCTCGCTGCTGAACGGGTTGGCCACGCTGGGCAGGAGTAACCCGATGGACAGTGTCTGGCGGCCTGTGCGGCGGAGGCTGCCTGCCGCCATGTCCAGCTGGTAGTTGAGCTGGTGGGATGCCCCCAGCACCCTTTGACGGGTGGCCTCGGAGACGCCCGGTTCGTCGTTCATCACCCTGGAGACGGTCTTGATGCCCACCCCGGCCAGCGCGGCGACATGGCGCATGGTGGGCCGGTTCGTGGCGGATTCCGCCTTGTAACGATTAGACATCGTTGTCATTAACTCGCCCTTCATCATCGAATTTGTCTTGACTCTACCCTGTGACGTTGATTACATGAGTTCTGACATCGTTGTCAGGCACGGGAAGTGCCACGAACGTAGGAGATTCAATGTTGAGTTCCAAAGCCACCCCCAAGCTTTCGCACCGCCTGCTGGCCATCGGCGCAGTCCTGACCCTCGGCACGCTCAGCCTCACCGCCTGCGGCGGCAGTTCCAGCCCGTCTGCCAGTGGAGGGACCACTGATGAAAAAGTTGGCGTCTCCCTCATCGTGAAAACCACCACCAACCCGTTCTTCGTCTCTATGCAGGACGGGGCGAAGAAAGCAGCCGAGGCCGAGGGCGTGGACCTTAAGCTCGCCGCCGGCAAGGCTGACGGCGACGAGGACACCCAGATCCAGGCCATCGAAAACGCCATCTCCAAGGGCGACAAAGGCATTCTGATCACCCCCAACGGCCCGTCCGTCGTGGATGCACTGAAGAAGGCCAAGGACGCCGGCCTCTTCGTCATCGCCTTGGACACGCCGCCGGACCCGGCCGACGCCGCGGACATCACCTTCGCCACGGACAACTTCGCCGCCGGCGAGCTGATCGGCAAATGGACCGCAGCTCAACTCGGCGGCAAGAAGGCCACCATCGCGCTGCTGGATCTCTTCGATGACAAGGTCGTCTCGGTCGACTACAACCGTGACCAGGGTTTCCTCACCGGCCTGGGCATCGACACCGCGGATAAGAAGAAGAACGGCGACGAGGCCAAGACCGGCAAGTACACCGGCGGCAAGGGCGGCGAGTACGAGATCGTCGGCAGCCAGGCCTCGCAGGGTGCCGAGGACGGCGGCCGCACCGCCATGGAAACCCTTCTGTCCAAGAACCCGAACATCAACGTTGTGTACACCATCAACGAACCCGCCGCGGCAGGCGCGTTCGAGGCACTGAAGTCCGCCGGCAAGGAAAAGGACGTCCTCATTGTCTCCGTTGACGGCGGCTGCACGGGCGTAAACAACGTCAAGTCCGGCGTCATCGGTGCCACCGCCCAGCAGTACCCGGTCAAGATGGCCGAACTGGGCGTCAAGGCCATTGTCGACCTGGCCAAGACCGGCAAGAAGCCTGCCAACTCCGCGGGCCTGGACTTCTACAACACCGGTGTCGAGCTCGTCACTGACAAGCCCGCCGACGGCGTCAAGAGCATCACCACCGCCGCGGCTTCCGACATCTGCTGGGGAAAGTAACCACCCAGTTTCACGGCGGGGCGGGGAGGCCGGATCCCGCTATCGGCCCCCCGCGCTTGCCTACCGAGCTAGCTCCGCTCTAGCAACCATCACTGAAGATCAGGACCAATCGTGACTCAGCAACAGACCGCCGGCCCGCCCAGCGCCGGGCATGCCGACCTGGCGGAGGAATTCCTTGACCGCCAGACACCGCTTAGCCGGATACGCAATATCCTCCACCGTTACCCCGCCGTCAGCCCCGCCCTCGTACTTCTCATCGCGGTGATCGTCTTCGGCCTCCTCAATGACAGATTCCTGCGGGTTGAAAACCTCTCCCTGATTACCCAGCAGGTCTCCGTCGTCGGCACTCTCGCCATCGCCCAGACCCTCATCATCCTCACGGCAGGCATCGACCTTTCCGTCGGAGCGGTCATGATCCTCTCCTCCATGGTGGTGGCCCAAGTCGCCGTCAACAACGGACTGCCCGCACCTCTCGCGCTACTCGCGGGCCTCGTCGTCGGACTCGCCGCCGGAGCCCTCAACGGATTCCTGGTCACCAGGTTCCGGCTCCCACCGTTCATCGTTACCCTGGGCACGCTTAACATCTTCATCGCACTGACGCTCCTCTACTCGAACGGCGCGACAGTGCGCGGCTCGGCCATGCCGGACCTGCTCACCTGGACAGGTACCACCTTCCCGGTGGGCCCGGTCAGGATCTCCACCGGCGTCGTCGTCATGCTCCTGCTCTACATCGCTATCGCGTTCATCCTCGGCAAAACCGCCTGGGGCCGGCACGTCTACGCCGTAGGCGATGACAAGGAAGCCGCCCGCCTGGCCGGCATCGCGGTGAACAAAGTCCTCATGAGCGTCTACCTCGCCGCTGGCGCCGTCCTGGCCATCGGCGCCTGGATCCAAATCGGCCGCACCAACGCCGCCAGCCCCAACGCCGGCGTCGACCTGAACCTGGACTCCATCACCGCCGTGGTCATAGGCGGGACCAGCCTCTTTGGCGGCCGCGGCTCAGTCTGGGGCACCCTGCTGGGCGCCCTGATCGTAGGCGTCTTCCGCAATGGACTCTCCCTCGCAGGCCTCGACGTGCTCTACCAGACCCTCGCAGTGGGCGTCCTCATCATCCTCGCTGTGTCCATCGACCAGTGGATCCGAAAGGTGAAATCATGACCGCCATGCATCTGGAGTCCGCGGGGACGGAAGTCCGGCAACCCATCCTGCAAGCCCGGAACCTGGTTAAGACCTTCGGTCGCGTCGTGGGGCTGGACGGCGTCAGCCTGGACCTGTACCCGGGTGAAGTCCTGGCGATCATCGGCGACAACGGCGCCGGCAAATCCACCCTGATCAAGTGCCTGACCGGGGCCGAAGTCCCGGACTCCGGCGAGCTCTTTGTGTCAGGACAGCCGGTACATTTCAAGCGACCGCAGGACGCCCGAGTCCACGGCATCGAAACCGTGTACCAGAACCTCGCCGTTTCGCCGGCCCTGGACGTTGCCTCCAACTTGTTTTTGGGCCGGGAGGAACGGCGTGCGGGACTCCTCGGAAGCGTGTTCCGGATGCTTGACACCAAAGGCATGCGCGTGAAGGCCAAACAGGAGCTGACACGGCTCGGCATTTCCACGCTCCAGGACGTGACAGTGCCGGTGGAGAACCTCTCCGGTGGCCAGCGCCAGGCTGTCGCCGTGGCCCGCGCCGCAGCGTTCGGTTCAAAGGTTGTCGTGCTGGATGAGCCGACGGCGGCGCTCGGCGTCCGGGAATCCAACCAAGTCCTGCAACTGGTTCGGGACCTCCGGGACCGGGGACTGCCCGTCATCCTGATCAGTCACAACATGCCGCACGTGTTCGACGTGGCGGACCGGATCCACATCCAGCGCCTCGGCAAGTGTGCGGCCACCATCACGCCGCAGTCCCACAACATGACCGATGCGGTTGCGATCATGACCGGCGCAGCCACCGCCTGACCCTGCACCACAGGTTGACTCCCCACCGCCGTCCGCGGGCCTGCACCAGGCCCGCGGACGGCCCCATGAAAGGCTCCCCCGTGCACAGCAATTCCCCCAGCCCCCTGTCCTCGACTCCCCCGGCTGCCCCGGCGGCCGCCGTCGACGTCGTCGTCATCGGCGAGGCACTCGTTGACGTGGTCGCCTCAACCAACGGCCCCATCGAGCATCCGGGTGGCTCGCCGATGAACGTGGCCTACGGCCTGGGACGACTCGGCGTATCCACCGCGCTGCTGACGTCGCTGGGCGCAGACGCCCGCGGCGAGGCGATCGAAGCGCACCTGCGAAGCGCCGGCGTCGAACTCCTGCCGGGCTCAAAGTCCGCGGCGCGCACCGCGTCCGCCACGGCAACCCTCGCCGCGGACGGCTCCGCCACGTACGACTTCGACATCAGCTGGGAACTGCCGGCCGTGGCCCCTGCCCACCTGCCCAAAGTTCTCCACACCGGATCCATCGCCACGTTCCTGGCACCGGGCGCGACTGTGGTGCGGGGACTGCTGGAACAGTCGCACCGCGAGTGCCTGGTCACCTACGATCCGAACATCAGGCCGGCGTTGCTGGGCAGCCAGGCAGAGGCCGCGCGGATTTTCGAGGACCTGGTTCCGCTGACGGACGTGGTCAAGCTCAGCGACGAGGACGCCGCCTGGCTGTACCCCGGGGTCAGCCTCGAGGACGCCGCAGAACGGATCCTGCGGCTGGGCGCCGGACTGGCAGTGGTCACCCTCGGCGGGGAAGGTTCATTGTTGGCGACGCCCGCCACACAGCTTTACATTCCCGCCGTCCGGTCCACGGTGGCGGACACCATCGGCGCGGGTGATTCGTACATGGCGGCCCTGATCTACGGCCTGCTGTCGCGCCGCACCGAGGGTCTGGGACAGGACGTACTGGCCACGATCGGGCACATGGCGTCGAAGGCGGCAGCCATTACCGTTCGCCGGCCGGGCGCGAATCCGCCCACGGCCGTGGAGCTGGCCGCGGACCTGCCAGGGGCGGAAGTGATCCAAGGAACGAAAGCTACTGCCGCCGTCGTGGTCTGAGGAACTGGTGTCCGGCGGCAGCCCTCAGGGCGCCGAATCCCGGATTATCAGGTCAAAGCCCGCCTCCGCGTGAACGCCGTCTTCCCTCGCTTCCAGCCCGTCAATCCGGTCGATCAGCAACCCGACGGACCGTTCCGCAATCTCGTCCATGCCGGGCGACACGGTGGTGAGCGACGGCGAGGCGAACCGTGCCTCGTCGATGTCGTCAAAGCCCGCCACGGCAACGTCCTGCGGCACCTTCACGCCACGGACGAGCAGTTCGTGCATGGCGCCCAGGGCGAGGGCGTCGTTGAGCCCGAAGACGGCGTCGAACGGAATGCCGTTTTCCAGAAGGCCGGCGACGGCGGCTGCTCCCCCGTCGCGGCGCCATTTACCCGGTGCCACCAGGGCTGCGTCAAACAGGACACCGGCGTCCTCCAGTGCGCTCCTGTAACCGTTGAGCCGCAGGCCGGCCGAGCCCGCTGATTCGCCAGGATGGGCGCCGAGCACGGCAATACGACGGCGGCCCCCCGCCAGCAGGTGGGCGGTGAGGGCGTGGGCGGCGTCCCGGTTTCTCATGGTGACCAGATCCAGCCGGGGATCCCGAATGTGCTCGCCGAGCAGCACCACCGGCTTACTGCCGCGGTGGGAGGCGACGGCGTCGGCCCTCATGACGAGTGGCGTGAACAGGAGTCCGTCGGTCAGCTGCCGCAGCGGACCCTGCAGGGCACCGAGTTCATTGGCTTCCAGGGCGCCGGACTGTTCCACCAGCACGCGGTAGCCGCGCCGCTCCGCCGCCGTCATCACCCTTGAGGCCAGCTCTGCGTAGTACGGCGCCGCGAGGTCGGACAGCACCAGGCCCAGCATGTGGGTCTTCCCGGAGCGCAGGCTGCGAGCTGTCAGGTTCGCCTCGTAGCCCAGTGCGGCTATGGCGTCCTGGACCCGTTGCCTGGTGGCCGGCCGGATGAACTCGTAGTCGTTGAGCACGTTCGACACGGTCTTCAACGACACCCCGGCGACGCGCGCCACATCGTTCATGGTCACTGCCATGAGCGGTCAGCCTTTGGCAGCCTTGGCCGCCGCCTTTGCTGCCTGCTTGCTGGCCCGCACCTTCGCGAGCGATTCAGGACTCACGATGTCGGCAACCGAAAGGAAGGCATCCTCCTGGCCGTAGTGGCCGGCGGCCTCGCGCCAGCCGGGTGCGTTCAGCCCGCGCTGCTTCCCCAGGAGCGCAAGGAATATCTTTGCCTTCTGCTCCCCGAATCCTGGCAGTGCCTGCAGGCGGCGCAGCACCTCCGGGCCGTCCGGGTCGCCCTTGGTCCAGATCAGCGTCGCGTCGCCGTCCCAGTCATGCTGCACCGTCTCGGCGAGCGCCTGGACACGTCCCGCCATCGAGCCGGGGAACCGGTGCACCGCGGGCCGTTCCTTGAACACGTCGACGAAAGCCTGAGGTTCGTACGCGGCCACCGCGGCCGGGGCGATGGACCCGATCCGGGCCCGGATCTTCTCCGGCCCGGCAAAGGCGGATTCCATGGTTACCTGCTGGTCCAGCAGCATGCCTGTCAGCAGCGCAAACGCGTCATCGGTCAGCAGTTGGTCGGCGGCCGGGTCACCCGTGATATGCAGTTCCATGGCCCTCATCCTTCCACCTCCCGCGGCCTGCGTCATGACCTGGAGTTTTTGTCCATGCTCATGGTGATCGTGCCGGCGGAGGAGAACTCATCAGCGCGGAGTTGAGTAGTTCTTCCGAAAAACCAAGTACTACCTAATTTGAAAAACAAGTACCGATTACGCGGTTGCCGGGGACCATGCCAGAACTACCTTCGAGTAATGAGTTAAGACTCGCAAACCGCACTGGTTTGGATGTCTCACTAGGGGGTTGTGGGAAGGATGAATACACGACTCGGTAGCCGCGTTTTCCCGCTCCAAGGGGTCCGGGAAATAAGCGGGGCCGGCGACGAGGAGGTCTTAGAGACCAAGGCCTCTCCCCCAGCCGTCGCCGGCCCTTTGTCCCCCACGCTTCACATTCATCCAGCGCTTCCAATCAGTTCCTGGTGTCCCGGCGGGAGGCGGACGTGAAGTATTCCCGATCCGAGGCTTCCCAGGCACACGCGTCGGCGGGCAGGAGACCAGCGCCCGCTCATCCGGCCCAACACACCACCCAGCATGCAGCCCCGCATCCGGGGCCGGCGGCAATCCCGGACCGCAGGCCCATCCCGGCACCGGGCGATCGTCCTGGCGCGGAACCGGCAGCCAAGGCGTTCACCATCGGGATGGTCGGCGTCGACGGGCTTATCCCCGATTTGGTCACCGGTTCGAAGGACCTGTCTGACTCCCTGGAGATCCTGGCCCACCTGGGAGCGGCCACGCTGAGCCGTCTCGCCGGCGTTCCCATCGAATGCGCCCTGGTCCTGAGCCGGGCCAAACGCTCCAGATCCACCGCCGGAACGGGCACGCGGACCGCGACATTGGCCCGGCTGGAAAAGGAGGTCGGCGAAGGCCCCCTGACCGAAGCCCTCACCGGCACAGGGACCGCGGCCATGAACCACGTGGCCTCCGACTTCCGCTGGGGACGCTACAGGCGGCACCTGCAGGACGCCGGGTTCGACAGCGTCCTGGGCCTGCGGCTTTCCCTGGATGAGGGCACGGAGGCCGCCCTGGCCTTCTTCGCAGCCAGCCCCCAGGCGTTCCCGCTGCACGTCATCGCCGAGGCCCGCAGTTTCACCGACCTCGCGTCCCGCGGCCTCAGGCTGGCCCTTGAGTTGGAGTCGGCCAGCACCAGGGCGTCGGACCTGCAGTCAGCCTTGGAAAGCCGGACGTCCATCGACATTGCCTGCGGCGTCATCATGGCGCAGAACAGGTGCTCCTACAACGACGCAATTGCCATCATCGCCAAGGCATCCAGCCACCGGAACATCAAGCTCCGCAAGGTGGCTGAGGGCATCCTGGCGAACCTGCCAGGCGGAGCACCGGACACGCATTTCGAGCATTAGGCTGCCTCAGGTCATCCACGTTGGCCACCGCCAATGCCCGTGCTGGGGTGTACACGAAAGAAGACCAGAGACGAAGTGTCTCTGGTCTTCCGCGTGGGTGGGCCCTGTGGGGATCGAACCCACGACCCACGGATTAGGTGGCGGCTGATTTCGTCATCATTTGTTAGCGGCCATGAAGAACTACCCGGAGGCGGCCACGAAAATGCCCGCTTCCTTACTGAACCGATCGCGTCTTAAGCGGTGGGGGCCTCTCCTCTCCCTGGGGTTTGATGACGGGTGTCTAAGCGCACCGAAAGCGAACCAGGAAGAGGCCCTGTATGAAGTCTGATGGAGAAATCATGGAAATTCTTGCTGCCTACGATCTGACCGGGTCGTTGCGCGCCACCGCGGAGCTCACGGGCTGCTCGCAACACACCGTTGCCAAACACGTCCAGGCCCGCGACGCAGGCCGTCCAATCGGGGAACCCGTGGCCCGCGGGTCCGGCTACACGCGTCAATCGAGGCCATTCAGGAGCGGCCCAGAAACCGACACGAACCGGACAGTGCGGAGTTGTCCTGGCACCTGCATCGCGGCGTCGAGCTCAATGAGATCCTGACTGCCGCACGACTCGAAGCACATGTGGTGGCGACAGGAGGACAAAGCCCCAAGGTGTGGCCTAGGTGTATTGACCTGAGAGGTTAGTAACACGGCTGATTGGTGGCTGACCTTTGAGTGAGGTGTGGCCTCGATGATGATTGTAGTGATGGAGCCAGTCGGCGAAGGCAGCAACACGCTCGGCCTCTG